>VHDH01000014.1 GCA_016871445.1 Verrucomicrobiota bacterium
ATGCTCAAGACCTTGCAGGAAAACCAGGGCAAGAAGGAATTCAACCCGGTTTATTTGATGGTGGACTCTGGCGCGCGTGGCAACAAGGCGCAGGTCCGGCAGCTGGCCGGCCTCCGCGGCCTCATGGCCAAGCCGTCCGGGGAAATCATTGAGAAGCCAATTCTCTCTAACTTCCGCGAGGGCCTCACGGTTGTGGAATACTTTATGTCCACGCACGGCGCGCGCAAGGGCCTCGCTGATACCGCCCTCAAGACCGCTGACTCCGGTTATATGACCCGTAAGCTCGTGGACGTGGCGCAGGACGTCATCGTCCGCATGAACGACTGCGGCACGACCAACGGCATCTGGGTCTCTGAAATCCGTGAGGGCGAGGAGGTTGTCGTGAAGCTCGCCGAGCGCCTGATTGGCCGGCACGCTGCCGAAGACATCGTAGATCCGACTAGCCCAAAGACCAAACTGGTCAAGGCCAACGAGGAGATCGATGAGCTCAAGGCCAAAGCCGTCGAGGCCGCCAACGTTGAGCGTGTTAAGATCCGCTCTGTCCTCACCTGTGAGGCCAAGGTCGGTTGCTGCATGCTCTGTTACGGGCGCCATCTAGGCACCGGTCAGACCGTTAAGCTGGGTGAGGCTGTTGGCATTATTGCCGCGCAGTCCATCGGTGAACCGGGTACTCAGCTCACCATGCGCACGTTCCACCTCGGCGGCACCGCGCAGGGCACGTTTAAGCAGCCGCAGATCAAGACCAAGGTGGACGCCACCGTCCGCTTCAACGATCTTCGTATTGTTGAGCTAGAGGATGGCAACTGCATTGTCCTTAATAAGAACGGCTCGCTCACGCTGCTGGCGAGCGACGGCCGCGAGCTAGAAACGCACAACATCGTCATCGGCTCCGTTATCTCTGTTCGTAACGGCGGCAAGGTAAAGAAGGGCGACACGTTTGTGCAGTGGGATCCTTACAACGTTCCCGTGCTCTCCGAAAAAGCGGGCAACATTGTCTTCAATGACATCATTGAAGGTGTGACGATGAAGCAAGAACTCGAGGAATCGACTGGCCAAGAGGCCATGGTCATCATCGAGCACAAGGAAGATCTACACCCGCAGATCATCATTGAGGATAAGCGCGGCGAGCCGCTTGCGCAGTATCCGATCCCGGCTGGCGCGCATATCGTGGTCAATGAGGGCGATCACATTGTCGCTGGCTCGTTGCTCGCAAAGACGCCGCGCAAGTCTTCCAAAACGAAGGATATCACCGGCGGCCTGCCGCGCGTGGCAGAACTGTTCGAGGCGCGTCGCCCGAAGGACGCCGCCGAAATCGCAAAGATCGATGGCATAGTGGACTTCGGTGCAAGCGTGCGCGGTAAGCGCTGCATCCTCGTCAAAGACGCCAAGACTGGCCTTGAGGAAGAGCACCTGATCGCCATCGGCAAGCACGTCATCGTCTTCAAGGGCGACTTCGTCAAGAAGGGACAACAGCTCACCGAAGGCCCAGTGGTACCCCATGAAATCCTCGACGTCTGCGGCACGCAGGAACTCCAAGAGCATCTCGTAAATGAGATTCAGGAGGTTTACCGTGTGCAGGGTGTGACCATCAATGACAAGCACATCGAGATCATCATTCGGCAAATGCTCCGCAAGGTTCGTATTACCGAGCCAGGGGACACCACGTTCCTCTGGGGCGAGCAGATTGATAAGATCGTCTTTGATGAAGAAAACGCGCGCGTCGATAAGATGGGCGGCAAGCCCGCCGAGGGTGCGCCCGTGTTGCTGGGCATCACCAAGGCCTCGCTTGAGACCGAGTCGTTCCTCAGCGCCGCGTCGTTCCAAGACACCACGCGTGTCCTGACCGAGGCTGCAACCATGGGCAAGAGTGACTACCTGCGTGGCTTCAAGGAGAACGTCATTATGGGCCATATCATTCCTGCGGGCACGGGTTTCCCCATGCACCGAAGTGCAACTCTGAAGCCCACTGTTGAGGAACTACCGGTCGAGGAAGTGCCTGTTAGCGATGCACCGGCTCCGGCGCCGCTGTTGGCCTGAGATCAAATGTTCCCTTCAACCCAAAAAACAGGTTGCCACATAAAAAGCGTTCGCTAACAATCCGCGTCCCTTTCCCAAAATCGGGGCGGGGTGCACAACTGAAGGCTGACAAGCAATGCCGACCATCAACCAGCTCATTCGCAAGGGCCGCAAAAAGATCGTTTATAAGTCCAAGTCGCCCGCGCTCGAAGGCTCCGCGTTTCGCCGCGGAGTTTGTGTGCAGGTCATGACCCGCACGCCCAAGAAGCCTAACTCCGCGCTTCGCAAGGTTGCTAAGGTTCGTCTTACTAACGGCTACGAGGTCATTGCTTACATTCCCGACGAGGGCCACAACCTCCAAGAGCACTCTATCGTGCTCGTGCGCGGCGGCCGCGTGAAGGATCTCCCCGGCGTGCGTTATCACATCGTTCGCGGCACGTTTGACGCCGCTGGTGTCGAGAAACGCCGGGTAAGCCGCTCCAAATACGGCGTCAAGCGTCCAAAGGCCGCCAAGAAGGCCGCGTAAGCAGTCATAAACAGAAAGCTCTGCCATGTCCCGTCGTCGCCAAGCCAGTAAACGCCAAATCATCCCCGACGGCCGCTATACCAGCGTGCTCGTTGGTCGTCTCATCAACACCGTCATGCAGTGCGGCAAGAAAAGCGTCGCCCAGCGCATCGTTTATGGGGCCTTTAATTCGCTCGCTGAGAAGGTGCCTGATGCTAGCCCAGTGGATATCCTTCAGCGCGCCGTGGACAACGCCAAGCCGCGCCTCGAGGTCAAGCCCCGTCGCGTCGGCGGTGCCACCTATCAGGTGCCGCTGGAAGTCCCCGCCGATCGTCAGGCTTCGCTTGCTGTGCGATGGATTGTGAGCTTTGCTGACGCCCGCAAGGGTGTTCCCATGAGTCAAGCCCTTGCCTCTGAGATAATGGACGCTTACCAAGGGCAGGGAAACGCCATCCGTAAGCGCGACGAAGTCCACAAAACTGCGCAGGCGAATAAGGCCTTCGCGCACTTCCGCTGGTAGGCAAACCCAAGTTTCTGCCGCCCCGAAGGCGCACCACGCATCGGGGCGTTTTTTTTGACTAAGATCCCATCCCAAAGCTGAACTTACATGAGCACCCTAGCCGAAAACCAGGCCGTCAACTCGCCCAACCGGCAATACTCGTTAGAGCGTACCCGCAACATCGGCATCGCCGCGCACATTGATGCGGGCAAGACGACGACCACGGAGCGCATTCTTTTTTACACCGGCCTGATCCATAAAATCGGCGACGTGGATGACGGTAATACCGTTACCGACTGGATGGAGCAGGAGCGCGAGCGCGGTATCACCATCACCTCTGCGGCGGTAACGTGTTTCTGGACGCAAAAGTCTGCCAAGCCGGGTGAAGAGGGCATTTACAAAGCCTTCAACAACGTCCCGCACCGTATCAACATCATTGATACCCCTGGCCACGTGGACTTTACCGCCGAGGTTGAGCGCTCCATGCGCGTGCTGGACGGCGCCGTGGCCGTGTTTTGTGGCGTCGCAGGCGTGCAGCCACAGTCCGAGACCGTGTGGCGGCAGGCGACCAAATACAAAGTTCCGCGCATCGCGTTCGTGAACAAAATGGACCGCACCGGCGCGAATTTTGACAACGCGCTCGCGGACATGCGGAACAAGCTCAAGGCCTACGCCTTTCCCGTCTTCCTGCCGATCGGCGCGGAGGACAAGTTTGCCGGTGTTATCGACGTTGTAAATCAGAAGGCGTTTGTCTGGGGTGAGGGCGACGTCGTCAACGAAGGTCTTAACTACGAGGTCAAAGAAATCCCTGACGCGCTCAAGGGCAAAGCTCAGGCCGCACTGGCCGAGTTGATTGACGCAGTCTCAAACAAGGATGATACCATCGCCGAATTAGTGCTCGAGGAAAAGCCCATTTCCCCCGAGGTGCTCAAGGCTGCCATTCGCCGTCTCACCTGCAAGATTGAGCTCATCCCCGTGCTTTGCGGCTCGGCCTTCAAGAAGAAGGGCGTGCAGGTGCTGGTGGATACGGTCATTGACTACCTCCCCAGTCCGATTGACATCCCGCAGGCTGAGGGCCACGAGCCGGGCACCGAAAACAAGGTCGTGGCCGCGTCAGACGACAACGCCAAGTTCTGCTCGCTTGCGTTCAAGCTTTGGACCGATCCTTACGCTGGCAAACTGGTGTTCTTCCGTGTCTATTCCGGCCAGCTTAAGAAGGGCGATACGATCTACAACGCACGCACTCGCCGTCGCGAGCGCGTCAGCCGCCTGATGATCATTCAGGGCAGCGAGCGCAAGGACATTGACGTGGCTTACTCCGGCGACATCGCCGCGCTCGTCGGCCTGCGCAACATCACCACCGGCGACACCCTGTGCAACGAGGACTTTGACATTGCGCTAGAGCCGCCAACCTTTCCCGAGCCGGTCATTAGCATGGCTGTCGAGCCGAAGACCAAGGCCGACCGTGATAAAATGTCCGAAGGCTTGCAGCGCCTCGCCGAAGAGGATCCGACCTTCCGCTGCTTCACGAACGAGGAAACCGGTCAGCTCATCATCGCGGGCATGGGTGAACTGCACCTTGAGATCATTATTGATCGCCTAAAGCGCGAGTTCAAAGTTGAGGCCAACTCTGGAGCGCCGCAGATCGCCTATCGGGAAACCATCACCAAGGCCGCTGAGGGCGAAGGCAAGTTCATCCGTCAGTCGGGTGGTCGCGGTCAATACGGCCACGCCTGCGTCACCGTCGAGCCAAACGAGAAGGGCAAGGGCATTGAGATTGAGAACAAGATTGTTGGTGGCGCGATCCCGAAGGAATACGTGCCAGCAGTCATTGACGGCATCGAAGAGGCTTGTCGCTCTGGTGTATACGCCGGTTACCAGGTCATTGACATCAAGGTCGCCGTAGTCGACGGCTCCTTTCACGAGGTGGACTCGAACGAACTTGCGTTCAAGATGGCCGGCATCTTTGCTCTTAAGGAAGCGTTTAAGGATGCCAAGCCCATCATCCTCGAACCCATCATGAAGGTCGAGGTAACCACGCCTGACGAGTATCAGGGTGACCTCCTGGGCGACATCAACCGTCGCCGCGGCATCATTCAAGGCGTGGATGCCAAGGCGGGGCAGACGGTTCTCAACGCGCACGTGCCATTGGCTGAAATGTTCGGGTACGCCACCGCCATTCGTTCGCTCTCGAAGGGTCGTGCTAGTTACTCAATGGAACCGCACACCTTTGAGCAGGTGCCCTCGCAGATCGCACAGCAAATCCTCGAAACCGCATCGAAAAAACCCGCTGCGCGCTCATAGACAATATTTGCTTCAAACCAAAGCCCGCCGCCCGAAAGGAAGGCGGGCTTTTTGTTGCCACGCGAGAAAGCCAAGGGTTGGACGAATCTAAAAAGCCAAATGGAAGCACCCTTGCAATTAACATCCCACCTGACGCTAAGCGCATAGGGGCAAGTGCCGGGAATTGACTGCTCCCGGCCTTCAATTGTGCCGACAATGGTAGTGGTTTCACGGGCGGTGGGCTTCTGCAAGGTCACCGACAGGTTTTTGATCTTACAAAATGGCGTGGTTAGTGCCGTCCTGAAGAGAGTTTTGGCCGTCAAAAATCGTCCCGGCAAAAAAGTTTGAAAAAAGCATTGCACTGAAAAGGCAGGCTGGTACTATTTCCGTCCTTTCGTCGGGTGAACACGGCGAGGGAAAACGAAGACACGGTGACTAAACGTCAGACAATTCGTGGATTGATGAGCACGCTGGGCCAGCTCGCGGAGCTGGCGGGGGCGTGTGTAAGCGCACATTGCGCATAATCACTCTCACTCGTTCTTTGTATGGCTGGACAACGCATTCGCATTCGCCTTAAGGCTTACGACCACCGAGTCATTGACCAATCGGCGCACGACATTGTCGAGACCGTCAAGCGCTCGGGCGCCAAGGTTGCCGGCCCCATCCCCCTTCCCACCCGCATCGAGCGCGTCACCGTGTTGCGCTCGCCTCACGCGGATAAAAAATCCCAGGAGACGTTCGAGCAGCGCACGCATAAGCGCCTGCTGGACATCCTTGACCCTACCGCCAAGACCGTGGACGAGCTCAAGAAGCTCAACCTCCCCGCCGGCGTGGACATTACCATCAAAATCTAATTCCTATGATCGGCTTGCTCGGAAAAAAACTTGGCCACACGCGCGTGTATGACGCGTCGGGCAACGCCATTGCCGTGACCGTGGTGCTGGCGGGGCCGAACCGTGTGTTGCAGGTCAAGTGCAAGGATGGTCGAGATGGCTATAACGCGGTGCAACTCGGCTTCGACGATCAGAAACAGCAGCGCCTCACCAAGGCCGTGCTCGGTCACATTACTAAGCACAAGGGTGCAGCAGTGAAACGCATCAAGGAATTTCGCGACTTCGCGCTGACGGTGAAGCCGGGCGACGTGGTCGGGCCGGACATCTTTGCCGTCGGTGATTACGTGGATGCCATCGGGACGACCAAGGGTCGCGGCTTCGAGGGCGTTGTGGGCCGCTGGGCCTTTGCCGGTGGCGATGCTACGCACGGTTGCAAGGGCTGGAAGCGCCGCTCGGGCGCGATCGGTCAGCGGCTTTTCCCCGGCACGGTGCGCCGAGGCCTGAAAATGCCGGGCCACATGGGGCAGCAGCGGCGCACCACGCAAAACCTAGAGATCATACAGGTGCGTAAGGACGATAATCTTCTCCTCATCAAAGGCTCCATTCCTGGTTCCGAGGGCGACTACGTAGTAATTCGCGAAGCCAAGAAATATCCGGTGGTGCAGGCCCGCAAGGATCGTGAGGCGGCCGCGAAAAAGGCCAAGGAACTCGCCGAAGCGCTCGCGAAGGGTAAGAAGGAAGCCAAGAAGAAGTAAGCCATGAAACTTCCGTTATTGGACAACAAGGGCGTGAGCCGCGGCGAAATCGAGATTGGCTTTGAGCTGATCGAGAACGGGCGTGGCACGCAGGCAGTGCACGATACGGTGGTTGCCTATAACGCGGCTCAACGTAGCGGCACCGCCTGTACCAAGACCGTCGGCGAGGTCGCTGGCACGAACAAGAAGCCATGGCGGCAGAAGGGCACCGGTCGTGCCCGTGCTGGCTCCTTCCGTTCGCCGCTGTGGCCCGGTGGCGGTGTGGTCTTTGGCCCAAAACCGCGTGATTTTTCCAAGAAGGTTAACAAAAAGGTTCGCGCACTCGCGCTTCGCAAGGCGCTCAGCGAACGGCTCAAAGCGGGCGATGTAGTGGTGGTGGACGACTTCAAATTGGCCACGCACAAGACCAAGGAGTTCCTCGGCACGCTCGGTTCCCTGAAACTAGCGGGCCGCACAGTGCTGTTGGTGGCCGGTGACGATAAGAATCTCACGCTAGGCTCACGTAATGTGCCCAATGTAACTCTGACCAGCGGCGACAGCCTGAACACATATCAGGCCTTGCTGTGTGACAAACTCGTGTTCACCAAGGCTGCCCTTGAGAAGGTCGCGCTCCGGCTAGCCAGCAAGTAAACGCCATGAATTCCTTTGATATCATTAAAACGGTACGCATTAGCGAGAAGGGCGCGATGCAGGCTGAGCGGTTCAATCAATATACGCTGGTAGCCGACCGTCGCGCGAACAAGATCCAGATCCGCAAGGCGGTCGAGGAATTGTTTAAGGTCAAAGTGCTCCGGGTTAACACCTCTCAAGTACGGGGCAAGGCGCGACGTCAGAACACCAAGCAGGCCGGCCGCGATTCGCATTGGAAAAAGGCCATCGTCACCCTCAAAGACGGCGACAAGATTAACCTCACCTAAGCCCCCGCCATGCCCGTAAAGATTTTCCGTCCGCTTACGCCGTCCACGAGATACATCACGATCTCGGACTACAGCGACATCACCAAGAGCAAGCCTGAAAAGCGTCTTGTGGTCATTCGTAAGAAGACCGGTGGCCGCAATAATTACGGCCGCGTTACTGCGCGTGGCATTGGTGGCGGGCATAAGCAGAAGATCCGCCTTGTGGACTTTAAGCGGAACAAGCACGGCGTGGAGGCCGAGGTCTCCGCCATCGAATATGATCCCATCCGTACAGCGCGGTTGGCGTTGCTCACTTATCAAGACGGCGAGAAGCGTTACATCATCGCGCCGCTGGGGTTGAAGGTGGGGGCTAAGATAGTTTCCGGCCCGGCCGCTGCTCCGGACTTGGGTAACAGCGTGTTGCTCAAGAATGTTCCGGTGGGTCTGCCCATCCATAACATTGAGATGATCCCTGGTCGTGGCGCACAAATGGTCCGGTCCGCTGGTTCTGCTGCTACGGTAATGTCCGTGGACGGGGGCTACGCGCAAATCCGCCTGCCATCGGGCGAAATCCGCAAGGTCAACGAGAATTGCTATGCAACCATCGGGCAGGTCGGCAACTCCGAACACGAAAATGTCGTCCTCGGAAAAGCTGGCCGCAGTCGCCACCGCGGCATTCGGCCCATTTCCCGCGGCGTGGCCCGTAACCCAGTGGATCACCCTAACGGCGGTGGGGCGGGCAAGTCTAAGTCCGGCGGTGGCTGGCAGCAGCTCACCTCGCCTTGGGGCCTGATCGCGAAGGGTTACCGCACCCGTCGTAAGACAAAGGAATCTAACCGGTTCATCGTGGTCCGCCGCGATGGTCGCCCGATGAAGCAACAGTAAGAGACTATGGGACGCTCAATCAAAAAAGGCCCGTTCGTGGAGGCGAGCTTGCAAGACAAGATCGTCAAGGCCAAGGCTGCGAACTCCAAGACCCCGATCAAGACTTGGTCGCGGCGTTCAACCATTACGCCGGATTTCATCGGGCTGACCTTCAACGTTCACAACGGGAAGCAGTTCCTGCCGGTGTTCGTCACTGAGAACATGGTCGGGCACAAGCTTGGCGAGTTCTCGCTCACACGCACCTTCAAGAAGCACGGCGCTCACACCGCCAAGGCGGAGGCCAAATAGCATGGAAGTTCAAGCCCTTCTCAAAAATTTCCGAATGTCGCCCCAAAAGGTGCGTGAGGTCGTTCGCCAAATCCGGGGTCTCCCTGCGGTGGAAGCCAAACATGTGTTGGCTTTCATTCCGCGTAAATCCGCACGCGCCGTGGCTAAGACCCTCGATTCCGCCATCGCCAACGCGGAAAATAATAATGGCCTTAAGGCTGAAAACCTCAAGGTGCGCGAGGCCCACGCGCTTACCGCCGGTCGGCTAAAGCGTTTCACGCCAAAGGCGCGCGGCTCTGCCGGCCCCATCATCAAGCGTAGCAGCCACATCAAGATCGTCCTTTCTGACCAGTAAATCTATGGGCCAAAAATCTAATCCCATCGGCCTGCGCGTCGCCGTCAACAAGGACTGGCGTTCGAAGTGGTATTCCGACAAGAAAGGCTTCGGCACACTGCTCACCGAGGACTTCAAGATCCGCGAGATTCTGAAGAAGAAGCTCGAGTCCGCCTCCGTCCCGCGCATCGGCATCGAGCGCGCTGCCAGCCGGTGTCGCGTCACCATTTACACGGCTCGGCCCGGCGTGGTCATCGGCCGCAAAGGTGCGGAGATCGACAAACTTAAGGAAGAACTTAGCAAGATGACCGGCAAAGAGGTCTATGTGGACATCATTGAGGTAAAGTCCCCCGAGGCTGACGCCCAGTTAGTCGCGGAGAATATCGCGCTGCAGCTAGAGCGCCGCGTCTCTTTCCGTCGTGCGATGAAGAAGGCCGTGCAGACCGCAATGCAAATGCAGGGAGTTCAGGGCATTCGCGTTCGCTGCGCCGGCCGGCTCGGCGGCGCGGAAATAGCCCGCGTCGAAAAGTATCTCGAAGGCAGCGTTCCATTGCACACGCTGCGCGCCAACATTGACTACGGCTTCGCTGAGGCGAAGACCATGTATGGCAAGTTGGGCGTGAAGTGCTGGATCTGTAAGGATGAGCCGAAGGACAAGGACGCCAAAATGGCCGCCCCGGCGCCGGCTAACACTAACTAATTTTCAGACAGAGGACTTGATATGGCAATGATGCCCGCAAGAGTGAAGTATCGCAAAATGCAGCGCGGCGCGCGGCGTGGTCTGGCCACGCGTGGTAACACCGTGGCGTTTGGCGAATATGGCTTGATGGCGATGGAGCGTTGCTGGCTCGATAATAAGGTTATTGAGGCCTGCCGAGTTGCCATCTCCCGTCACATGAAGCGACGTGGTAAGATGTGGATTCGCGTCTTCCCAGATAAGTCCTTCTCCAAGAAACCCCTCGAAGTCCGCATGGGCACTGGCAAGGGTGGAGTCGAGGGCTGGGTCGCCGTCATCCGCCCTGCCAACGTCCTCTTCGAGGTGGACGGCATCCCTGAAGTCATGGCACGCGAGGCCATGCGCCTAGCCGCCACCAAGATGCCCATTAAGACCAAGTTCATCGCGCGACACGCGCACGCCTGACCATGAAATTTGCCGAGCTTAAAGACATGACCGCGGCCGAGCTGGCCGCCAAGAGCCGCGACCTGCGCCAGGAGCTCTTCAACCTCCGACTCCAGAAGGCCACCGCCCAGTTGGAGAAGCCTGCACGCATCCGCGTCCTGCGCAAAGACATCGCCCGCTTAGAAACCCGTCTCACCCAGCTCCGCCATCAGGCGGTGCAACCTAAAGCCGCTTAGCCATGCCTGATCCTGTCACCCCAACTCCGCGCCACCAGCGCAAGGAACGCACTGGCGAAGTCGTCTCCAGTAAGATGCAGAAGACCATCGTCGTCAGCGTCCGGCGTCGCTTTCCGCACCCTCAGTTCAAGAAGGTTGTCACCACCTTCAAGAAATTTTACGCCCACGACGAAAAAGCCGAGGCCAAGGTGGGTGACATCGTCCGCATCGTTGAGACCCGTCCCCTTTCCAAGACAAAGCGTTGGCGGCTCGTCGAAATCATCGAGCGCGCCGAAGAAACCGCTCAGGTCACCGCGTAACCCGCTCTGCCCATGCTCCAGATCCGCTCCATCCTCGATGTCGCTGACAACACCGGCGCCAAGCGCGCTGCCATGATCGGCGTCCAGGGCAAGAACCAGACTTACGCCCGCGTCGGCGAAGTCATCAAGTGTCACATCAAGGAAGCCGCCCCCGATGGCACCGTCAAGAAGGGTGAGGTCTGCGACGCCGTTGTCGTGCGCACCAAGCAGAGCATTCGTCGCGCGGACGGCTCTTACTTACGTTTTGACCGCAACGCCATCGTCATTATTGATGCTGAGCGTAACCCCAAGGGTACTCGCATCTTCGGCCCCGTCGCCCGGGAACTCCGCGACCTCAAGTTCATGAAAATCATCTCTCTCGCCCCGGAGGTCATCTAGCCATGCGCCACCGACTGCACGTTAAAACTGGCGACGAAATCGTCGTTCTCACCGGCAAGGACAAGGGCAAGCGCGGTAAGATTAAATCCGTGCTGACCAAGCGCTGCCGCGTCCTCGTCGAGGGCGTCAACCTTCAGAAAAAGCACCTCAAGAAAAGCCAGCAGCATCCCAATGGCACCATTCTAGAGCGTGAAGGTTCCATTCACGCCTCCAATGTCATGCTTGCGACCAAGTTTGACGCTCGCCGCGCCAAGCGCACCGTTGCTGACCCGGCCCCTGCCGCCACCGTCTGACCTTATGGAATCCCGCCTTTATCAAAAATACCGCGACCAAGTCCGGCCCGCTCTAATGCAGCAGCGCGGTTACCGGAATCTCCATCAAGTCCCCAAGCTGGAGAAAATCGTAATCAACATGGGCGTAAGTGCTGCGCTGGAGAAGAGCGCGATCGATGATGCGGCCAAAGATCTAGCTGCCATCACTGGCCGGCGGCCTGTGATTGCCAAGGCGCGCAAGAGCGTGGCCAACTTCAAGTTGCGGCAGCATCAGCCCTGTGCGTGTTTCGTTACGCTGCGGCGGGATGCGATGTACGAGTTTTTCGACCGCCTCGTGGCTACGGCCTTGCCGCGCATCCGGGACTTCCGGGGCATCAGCCCGCGTAAGTTTGACGGCCGGGGTAATTACTCCTTGGGTCTCCCCGATCAGACCATTTTTCCCGAAATTGACTTGGACAAGATTAAGCGTCAGCAGGGCATGGACGTGACCATCGTGACCAGCGCACCGACCGATGGTGAGGCGCGGGACCTGCTCAAGTTGATGGGGATGCCTTTCGCCGAGAAGTGATGTCCTGAGCAACGAACTTTAAACTCCGAACCAAGAACCCTCGAACAATATGGCTAAGACCGCCTGGTTGGAGCGCGATAAGCGCAAGCAGAAGACAGTGAAGAAATACGCCGCCAAGCGCGCTGAATTGAAGGCGAAGAAGGACTACGCCGGTTTGGCGCAGCTCCCGCGCGATGCTTCGCCCGTACGACAGGTGAACCGCTGCGCCGTCAGCGGTCGCCGGCACGGCTTCCTGCGCAAGTATGGTGTATCCCGCCTGACCTTCCGTGAACTAGCTCTGAGCGGCATGATCCCCGGAGTGACCAAAGCAAGCTGGTAATATGAGCGACCCCATTGCTGACCTACTTACCCGCATCCGCAACGCCGGCAACGCCTTGCTGCCGACCGTCGAGATTCCGCACTCCAAACTGAAGGAGAACATCGCCCACGTCCTTAAGCGTGAGGGCTGGATCAGCGACGTGGCCGTTGAGGGCGAGGTCGCGAAAAAGCGCATCAAGCTCAAGCTCAAATACGCTGGTCGCCGCAGTGTCATAGACGGCCTTAAGCGCGTCAGCAGTCCTGGGCTGCGGCGTTACGTGGGCGCGCAAGAAATCCCCCGCGTCCGCAACGGCATGGGTACCGCCATTCTTTCTACGCCCGCCGGCATCCTGACCGGTAACGAGGCCCGCCGCCAGAATGTCGGCGGCGAGTTGCTTTGCTACGTTTGGTAACTTTTCCTGCTACGCATATGTCACGCATTGGTAAACAGCCTGTAAGCATCCCGGCCAAGGTCAAGGTTGAGGTGCGCGGTCGCCAGGTTCTCGTCGAAGGCCCGAAGGGCAAGTTGCAGCAAGCCATCCCCGCACGCGTTACCGCCGCCGTGGACAAGGACAAGGTCTTGGTCGCCCGTGACGGCGACGACGCCGAGGCTAAAGCGCTGCATGGCCTGACGCGTGCCTTGATTAACAACATGGTCAAGGGCGTCAGCGAGGGCTACGTCAAGAAGCTCGAAATCCACGGTGTCGGTTTCAAGGCCGCGGTGAAGGGCAAACAGCTTGACCTCGCGTTAGGCTTTTCGCACCCGATTCTCTTCAACATCCCCGACCAGATTAAAATTACCGTGGACGAGAACACCAAGCTCACCGTCGAAGGTCCCGACAAGCAGGTTGTCGGACAGGTAGCCGCCGAGATTCGCGGCTACTACCCGCCCGAGCCATACAAGGGCAAGGGCGTCCGCTACGTGGGCGAGCACATCGTCCGCAAGGAAGGCAAGACGGTGCAGTAATTTTTGGGCTACGGCTGACACCGTGGTTCACATGTCATGAGAACTCAGAAGAAACAACAGCTTCGCCAACTCCGCGTCTGGCGCATTCGCAAAAAAGTCGTTGGCACTGCCGCGCGCCCGCGCATGAGCGTCACGTTCACCGGGCAACACATTTACGTGCAGTTCATTGACGACGGCAAGGGCGTGACCCTTGCCGCGGCTTCGACTCGCGCGAAGCAGTCAGGTGGCGCGAAACTTGCCGCGAACGTTAAGAGTGCTGTCGTCGTCGGCAGGGCGGCCGCCGAAGCCGCCAAAGCCAAAGGCATTTCCGCCGTGGTATTTGACCGCCGGGGCGCGCAATTTCATGGCAAAGTGAAAGCGCTAGCCGATGCCGCTCGAGAGGCCGGCCTGCAATTTTAACCGCGAACAGGAGACTTGAATCGTGTCTGAAACAAATCCCAATCCCCCCGAGGCCGCCGTCGAACAGGCTCCAGTCCCCGCTGCAGCATCCGGCCCGGCCGAGCGCAGTGAGCGTGGTGAACGCGGTGAACGCGGTGGCCGTGGTCGTGGCCCTGGTCGCGGCGGCCCCCGCCGGCGCATGGACAGTGACCAGCCCGCTGAGCCGAGCGAGTTCACCGAGAAGGTCATTTATATCAATCGCTCTGCGAAGGTCGTGAAGGGCGGTCGCCGCTTTAGCTTCAGCGCACTCGTGGTCACTGGCGATCGTAAAGGGCGCATTGGTATCGGGCTGGGCAAGGCCGCCGAGGTGTCAGACGCAATTAAGAAGGGTGGCGAGGCTTCGAAGCAGAACATGATGTCCGTGTCGCTTAACGGCGCGACCATTCCGCACGACGCTTATTGCGTGTTTGATGGCGCGAAAGTGCTCCTGCGACCCGCCTCGCCCGGCACTGGCCTCATCGCTGGTAAGACCGTTCGCGCAGTGCTCGAGACCGTCGGCATTAAAGATGTATTGAGCAAATCGCTTGGCTCTAAGAACGCGGCGAACGTCGCCAAAGCAACTTTGGCTGCGCTGCAAAGCCTCCGCCTCCGCGAGGACGTGGCGAAGCGCCGCGGCGTGCAACTCAGCGGTTCGAAGTCGGCCGCCTAACCCCCGTTTCTCATGACGATGCGTCTCCACAATCTCAAGCCCCGTCCCGGTGCGAAGCACCGTAAGAAGCGCCTCGGCCAGGGCGAATCCAGCGGCCACGGTAAAACCTCTGGGCGCGGCGGCAAAGGACAGTCCGCGCGCAGCGGCTCGTCTATTCGACCCACATTCGAGGGTGGCCAAATGCCGCTTTTCCGCCGCTTACCCAAGCGCGGCTTTAGTAATGCCCGGTTTGCCACCACCTATTTGCCCGTCAATGTCGAGAGCTTAAACGACTTCGAAAACGGCTCCCGGGTGGACCAGGAAACGCTTCGTCAGAGTGGTTTGGCCAAGGGCAAGTCCAGTGGGGGTATCAAGATTCTCGGCGATGGCAAGCTCACCAAGAAGCTAACCGTGGTGGCGGACGCGTTCAGCGCGTCTGCTCGCAAGCAGATCGAGGCTCTCGGCGGCGCCTGTGAGGCGCCAGCCCCGAAGCCGGCAGCCCCAAAGGCCGCTTAGTCCCGGCGGACGCTGCGCCCCATGCTCAAGAACATCGTCAATACGTTCGTCAACTGCTTCAAGATCGCGGAGTTGAAGGATCGAATATTCTTCACCTTGATCTTGTTGGCCATCTGCCGGCTCATCTCGATGCTGCCGTTGCCGGGGTTGGATGGACAAGCGTTGCAGGCGTTTTTTGATGAAGTGGCTAAGAAGGATGGAGGCGGGTTGCTGGGCATGTATTCCATGTTCACGGGCGGTGCGCTGGAGCGCTGCGGCATCGGGTCGCTGGGTATCATGCCTTACATCAGCGCCACCATCATCATTCAGCTCCTCAGCGCGGTGATTCCCCAGTTAAGCAAGCTCGCTCGCGAGGAGGGCGGTCGCGCGAAGATCATTCAATACGGACGTTACCTCACAGTCGTTCTATGCCTCGGGCAGGGGTTCGTCATGGCGATGGCGTGGGAGAATCCGGAAAAGATTTTTCAGGGTTTCACGGGTCAACTCGTGGGGGATCCGGGGTTGGGTTACCGGTTACAAACCACGCTTTTGTTAACGACGGGAACGCTGTTGATGATGTGGCTGGGCGAGCAGATCAGCGAGCGGGGCATCGGCAACGGGGTGTCGCTGGTGATCACGGTGGGCATTCTGGCTCGGGTGCCGCAGACGGTGCAGGCGTTGTGGGAGATGTTCGTGACGCCGGAGGGAATTACGGCCAAATTCAATTTGTTCCATGGGGTAGCATTGGTGTTGTTGCTGCTGGCGGTGATCGCGGGGGTGATTGCGGTCACGCAGGCGCAGCGGAAGATTCCGGTGCAGTACGCGCAGCGGAACGTGGGCCGGAAAATGGTGCAGGGCGGCAGCTCATTCATGCCGTTGAAGGTGAATTATGCAGGCGTGATGCCGATCATCTTTGCGCAGGCAATCCTAATGTTCCCGGAAAAGTTGCTGGGGATGGCGGGGCAGGCCCTAGATGTGAAGTTCCTTGTGGATCTGTCGGTGCATTTCCGGGAGGACCAGTGGGCGCACATGGGGGCGCTGGCCGCAATGATCTTGTTTTTCTCTTACTTCTGGGTGGCCACGCAGTTCAACGAGGTGCAGATCGCGGATGACTTGAAGAAGTATGGTGGCTACATCCCCGGGGTGCGGCCTGGGCAGGCCACCAGTGATTACCTGCATCACACGATGAGTCGGATAACGCTGGCAGGGGCGATCTTCTTGTGCGTGATCGCAATCATCCCGACGTTCATGACGCGGTCGTTTGGGATCAATTATTTTGTGTCGCAGTTTTTCGGAGGCACGAGCCTGCTAATCACGGTGGGCGTGGTGCTAGACACGATGCGAATGATGGAGAGTCACCTCTTAATGCGCCATTACGACGGTTTTTTAAGCACCGGGAAGGGGAAAGGACCAAGGTTGCGGGGAAGGTTTTGAAAGTAGAGTGTGAAATGGGTGAATCGACCATCACCAACAGGAAATGTGGTCTGTTTTTTACGAATTGTTCTTTGAAGGTCGGCAATTGGAATTGAAGGTTCGGAATTTGATCTGAAATCTGACGTCTATAGTCGAAAGTCTGTGGCGAATGATTGTCTATAAGACAGAGCGCGAGCAGGACATCATGCGGGCTGCTGGGGCGATAGCTTCAGTAGTGCTGAATGAAGTCGGGGCGTTTGTTCGGCCCGGCTTGACGACGCGGGAGATCGATGAGTTCGCGGCAGGGCGCATCCGGCATTACGGGGCAAAGAGCGCGTTCCTCGGTTACCGAAAGTATCCATGCAACATTTGCATCTCGGTTAACGAAGAAGTGGTGCACGGGCTGGCGGGGCCGCGGCGGATCCAATTCGGCGACATCATCAGCCTGGATGTAGGAGTGCGATACCAGGACTACATCGGGGATACGGCCAAGACGGTGGCGGTGGGTGGGTGCGGTTTGTTGGCGCAAAAACTGATTGATGTGACGACGCAAGCCTTGTATAGAGGAATTTCCCGCGCGATGGCCGGGAACCGCGTGGTAGACATCTCGCGGGCGGTGCAGAGTTACGTTGAGGCAAACGGCTTCAGCGTAGTGCGGGAGTTTGTCGGGCACGGCGTGGGTCGCACGGTGCACGAAGACCCGCAGGTGCCGAACTTTGTGGAGCCGGGCAAGGGCACGGTGAAACTAAAGCCGGGTATGACGATCGCGATCGAACCGATGGTGAATGCAGGCACGCCGGCGGTGAAGGTGCTGGGCGACCAGTGGACCGTGGTGACGCAGGACGGGTTGCCGTCGGCGCACATGGAGCACACAGTGCTCATTACTGATGGTGAGCCGGAAATTTTAACATGTCCGGAGAATCTGCCTTCGTCGTTGCAGGCGCGGTAGTGGAAGTGACGGTGAGCGGGCTGCTCCGAGTGGAGTTGGCCAATGGCCACCAATTGCTAGGCCACGTGGTGAAACGGCAGCGGGCGCGGGTGGCGCGGGTGCCGGTGGGCGCGACGGTGATGGTAAAATTGTCGCCCGGCGACTTGTCGCACGGGCAGGTGATGTTAAACGAAGAAAATTTATGAAAGTCAGGGCGTCGGTGAAAAAAATGTGCGAAAACTGCAAGATCGTGAAGCGCAAGAACGTGATTCGCGTGATTTGCACGAACGCGCGGCACAAGCAACGGCAGGGTTAAACGAGAGAATTTATGGCACGCATACTTGGTGTAGATATCCCCGGCGACAAGCGCATCGACATTGCGCTGCGTTACATTTACGGCATCGGCCCGGTCAACGCCCGAGCGATCATCGCGCAGGCGCAGATTGACCCCGCCATCCGCGCGAAGAACCTCACCGAGGCGCAGCTCTCGCAGATCGTCCACGCGATCCAAGACGGGAAGTATGTGATCGAAGGTGACCTGCGTCGCGAACTAGGCCTCAATCTCAAGCGCCTTCAGGCCATTAAATGCTACCGCGGCGTACGGCACTTGAAAAACCTTCCCGTGCGCGGCCAGCGCACCCAGACCAACGCCCGTACCCGCAAAGGCCCCCGTCGCACCGTCGGGGTTCAGCGCGCCGCCAAGCCTGCTGCTGCTGCCGCTTAATTTTCCTCAACTGAAACATCGTTATGGCCGAAGAGAAGAAGAAATCTGCAGCTCAGAAGAAAGACCCGAAGCCCGAGGCTCAAGCAGCCGCGCCCGTCGCCGAGCCGAAGAAGGACGTTGCCGCGTCCGCCGCTCCTGGGGCCACTCCCGCCAGTGCTCCAGCCGCAACAGGCCTCGCCGCTGCTGCCGCCGCGCCCACTGCCGCTGAGTTGCTTGCGGATGAGAATGCCGGCAAGAAAATCGTCAAGGCTAAGGGCGCCAAGAACGTCGCCATCGGCATTGCGCATATCCGCTCGTCTTTTAACAACACCAACGTTTCCATCACAGACATGCAGGGCAACGTGATCGGCTGGTCTACCGCCGGCCGCGTGGGCTTCAAAGGGTCGCGCAAGAGCACTGCATTCGCTGCGCAGCAGGCCGCGCAGGACGCTGCTCGCCAAGCCATGGCGCACGGTTTGCGAGAGGTTGAAATCCGCGTCAGCGGACCCGGCTCCGGCCGCGAGTCCGCCATTCGCGCCTTGCAGGCCATCGGGCTTGAAATTTCCACCATCAAGGACGTGACCCCGGTGCCGCATAACGGTTGCCGTCCCCGCAAAAAGCGCCGCGTCTAGTCACCCTTCACGTCCCACGATTCAAGCATATGGCTCGTTACACAGGTCCCCGCGTTCGCGTTAGCCGCCGTTTTGGTATCCCCATTTTCGGCCCGTCGAAGTATCTTGAGCGCCGTAATTATCCGCCCGGGGTGCACGGCCCCAAGGGCGCGCGTCGCAAGTCCACCGACTACGGTCTAGGTCTTATCGAGAAGCAAAAGCTCCGCTTCTACTACGGGCTACAGGAGCGGCAGTTCCGAAACGTGTATGAAAAGGCCCTCCGCCGGCGCGGCGTCACGGGTGAGCAAATGCTCCAGATTCTCGAGACCCGCCTCGATAGCGTCGTTTTTGGCCTTGGCTTCGCCACCACCCGTGCTGCCGCTCGCCAGATGGTCGGCCATGGCCACGTGAAGGTGAACGGCCGCAAGGTCAGTGTCGCCTCCTACGCCGTCAAGGTGAACGATGTGATCGAGGTACGCGACTCTAGCGTTTCGCGTCAGCTCGCAACCAAGAACCTAGAGCTGTCCACCGCCCGTGCGGTGCCCGAATGGCTGACGCTTAACAAGGACGCCTTTAAAGGCACTCTCATGCGCGTGCCGTCGCGCGACGAGATCCACCCCATCGCCAACGAGCAGGCGGTGGTTGAATTTTATTCCCGCTAAACTAACCGTCCCCGCGGCCCGGGGACATAACGCAATTACATGGGCCGGCGCGCGCCGGGAATAACGCCGTCGGCCAGATTAAAATTGCAGAAAAAGTAACCACCCATGCCAGTACGCCTCGCCCGATTCGAAATGCCCAAGCGGTTGCAGAAGGAAGACGCCACCGCCACATCCACCTACGCCAAGTTCAGCGCCGAACCGTTTGAAACCGGTTACGGTCACACCATTGGCAACTCCCTTCGCCGCGTGCTCCTTAGCTCGCTCGAGGGTGCGGCTATCACCTCTGTCAAGATCGAGGGGGCGCAGCACGAGTTCACCATTGTGGACGGCGTGGTCGAGGATGTCACCGAGATCGTCTTGAATCTCAAAAAGGTCAAGTTCAAGGCTGACACCCACGAACCGCAGCAACTCATCCTTTCGGTCAACAAAGACGGAGAAGTTACCGCTGGCGACATTGAGCTCAACCAGCACGTTACCCTTGTCAATCCCGACCAAGTCATCTGCACTCTGGACAAGAAGAAGAAGCTCGTTATGGAGTTCGAAGTCCGGCAAGGCCGCGGTTTCTGCCCTGGCGACGAGAACAAGAAGACCGACCAGCCTATCGGGGTTGTTGCCATTGACAGCATTTTCTCCCCTGTCACCCGCGTGAAGTATGCCGTCGAGGCTGCCCGTGTGGGCCAACGGACCGACTATGATCGCCTCGTCGTCGAGATCTGGACTGACGGTCGCATCACGCCCGATGACGCGCTCCTTCAGGCCAGCGCCATCCTCCAAAAGCACCTCGACGTCTTCGTCAACTACGACCGCAATGCCGTTCAGTTCACCGAGGTTGAGAACAAGCAGGACGAGGAGCAGGGCAAGCTCAAGAAACTGCTCAATATGAGCGTGAACGAGATTGAACTATCGGTCCGTGCGGCCAACTGCCTCAACAACGCCAACATTACCACCGTCGGTCAGCTTGCCATGAAGAGCGAGGGCGACATGCTCAAGTATCGTAACTTCGGCAAAAAATCCCTTCAGGAGATCAAGGACAAGCTTCAAGCCCTTGGGCTTGGCCTGGGCATGACCTTCGACGCCTTGTTGCTCGACGCGCCGAAGGAAGACAAGCCCGTCTAATCCGTTGACCTATGCGCCACCTTAAACGCACTGCCAAGCTGGGCCGTACCGGCGAGCATCGCAACGCAATGCTCGCCAACATGGCCGCCAGCCTCATCAAAGCCAAGCGCGTCACCACCACCCTCGCCAAGGCGAAGGCTTTGCGCCCCGTCGTGGAGAAGCTGGTCACCCTTGGTCGCCGCGCCAATCGCGCCATCGAGGCCTCCGGCTCGGCGGAGGCCAAGCAGAAGGCCGCGCTCGTCGCCGAGAACGTCCACTGCCGCCGCCTCGCCGCCGCACGTCTGCGCCAGCAGACCCGTGCTTTCTTCCGGGGTACGCCTTCGGTCAAAGGCAAGGATCGCCGTTTGAAGTGGCGCGAAAACGAGGACATCGTCCACATTCTCTTCGATAAAATTGCCCCACAGTTTAAGAATCGCCCGGGCGGTTACACTCGCATCCTTAAGCTCAACCAGCGCCAAGGTGACGCCGCCAAGTTGGCCATCATTGAGTTTGTTGAGGGCGAGGCCGCCGCGCCTGCCGAGGCCCCGAAGGCTGAAACGAAGTAGGCTACTGCCGCAAGACTCAGCAAGGCCCGCTCGCTCGAGCGGGCTTTTGCTTTTGGATGGAGTAATTCGAGCCGTGGCTGCAACTCGTTCGCACGGTGCAGTCACGGGACAGTCAAGAAACACCCAGCAGAGGAGAGAACACCAAGAAGGTTAGCAGCCAAGCACTAGACGCAAAACCCCGTTGGCCGACAGATTTTTGGCATCAAAAAACGACGAGAGGGCTTGGCCAATGGGAAATTTCGTTGACGCTTTGCGGAGGGGGCGGTTTCATCCGACACGTTGCCGCTAGTTAACTTGAGTGTGGAAGGGCGTTGCCACGTCCACGCTTGGCGGAAAATTGCGTAAACCGAATGCGAACCAACTCATGGCTGGTCGTGGTGGTGGTTGACCCCCTCAGGGGTAATGGCTGTCAGCCTTAACTCATGAGCAAGAAGATCAACGTCGCTATTGTCGGACTCGGTTTCGGGGCGGAATTCATCCCCCTCTGGCAGAAGCACCCCCACACTACCTGTCACGCCATCTGCCAGCGCAACAAGCAGAAGCTCAATGATGTGGGCGACTATTTCGGCGTGGACGTGCGTTATGAGGACTTCGCTACGCTCCTCAAGGATCCCGCGGTGGACGTGGTTCACATTAACTCGCCTATTCCCGACCACGCGTGGATGTCCATCGCCGCGCTCAAGGCCGGTAAGCACGTCGCCTGCACCGTGCCGATGGCCACGAACATTGCCGACTGCAAGAAGATCGTGGACCTCGCCAAGTCCACCGGCCTCAAATACATGATGATGGAGACCGTCGTCTATGCGCGCGAGTACCTCTTCATGAAGGAGCTGCTCGACGACGGTAAGCTCGGCCGACTCCAGTTCGTGCAGGCGTCGCACCAGCAGGACATGGACGGCTGGCCCAACTACTGGCCCGGTCTTCCGCCGATGTGGTACGCCACGCACTGTGTCGGCCCGGTCGCCGGCCTCGTAGGCAAACCCGCTGAATACGTGAGCTGCTTCGGCTCCGGCACCATTCGCAAGGAACTTCAGAAATGCTACGGCTCGCCCTTCGCCGTCGAGACCGCCCACATCAAGTTCAAGGGCAGCGACGTTTCCGCCCGCATCATCCGCAGCCTATTCGACACCGCGCGCCAGTATCGCGAGAGCATTGATGTGTATGGCGACAAGAGGTCCGTGGAGTGGCCGCTCATCGAGCACGAACCGCTGGTGCTGCACACGGCGAAGAAGCCCGAGCCGAAGATCCCGAGCCACGTGAAGTGCCCCGACTTCGCGAGCCGGCTGCCCAGGAGCATCGCGAAATACACGACTCAGGGCGTCTACGACGCGAGCAAGAAGACGCACCTGAGCTTCACGCAGGGCAGCGGCCACGGCGGCAGCCACCCGCACCTCGCGCACGAGTTCGCGATGGCGCTGGTCGAAAAACGTGATCCGTTTCCGAACGCCGTGCAGTCCGCCAACTGGACCTGCGTGGGACTGTGCTCGCACGAGTCCGCCCTAAAGGGCGGGGCAATCGTCCAGCTTCCGGCTTTTACCCTTTAGTTGCCAGTCATCCAACAATCCAACCATCCACTACACATGAGCACAGACACTACAGCAAACGGCGGCGCGCCCGTAGCGGCGAACGCCAACCGCCTCCTCTGGGCCGGCTTTATGGCGATTCTCGCCGCCGGCGTCGGCTTCGCCATCCGCGGCGGCATCTTCGACAACTGGGGCAAGGAGTTTGGCTTCACCGGCGCGCAGCTCGGTTCCATCGGTGGGGCCGGCCTTTCTGGCTTCTGCTTCGGCATCATCATCGGCGGCGTGATCTGCGATAAAATCGGCTACGGCAAACTGGTGATCACGGCGTTTCTGCTGCACATCCTGTCTGCGGTCGTTACGTTCGCCGCCGTTCCGGGCGATGGCGGAGAGGCAGCCAAGACTTTGGCCTACAACTGCCTCTTTGGCGGCATGTTCATCTTTGCATTCGCGAACGGAACCCTGGAGGCCGTTGCCAACCCGCTTGTCGCCACGCTCTTCCCGCAGAACCGCACGCATTACCTCAACATTCTTCATGCAAGCTGGCCTGCTGGCATGATCATTGGGGCTGCTCTGGGCTGGGTGCTTGACGACCAGATGAAGATGAACTGGAAGATCCAGTTGTCCCTCTACCTCATCCCCACCGTCATCTACGGCATCATGTTCATGGGGCAGCACTTTCCGAAGTCTGAGGCGTCCGAGAAGGGGGCGAGCCTCGGTGAAATGTTCAAAGACGTAGGCATCCTTGGCGCGCTGGTCGTTGCGCCGCTGCTGCTGCTCTTTTGCGGCAGCTTTCTGCCCCTCTTCGGCATCTCGGCCAGTGCGTCAGAGAAGATCGGCTATGCCGTCGGCGGATTGACTGTGGTCGCAGTCGGCGTGCTGACCAAAGGGTCCATCGGCTCGCTCTTGCTCTTCCTTCTCTTCATCACTCACGCGCTCATCGGCTCGGTCGAGCTTGGCACGGACCAGTGGATCCAGTTCATCACCGGCAACCTGTTCACCTCCGAACAGGGCAAATACCTGTTCCTTTGGACTTCAGCCATCATGTTTGGCCTGCGGTTCTGCGCCCACTGGATTGAAAACACCCTCAAACTCTCCCCGGTGGCCCTGCTGCTGAGTTGCTCCGTGCTGGCCGTCATCGGCCTGCAAATGGCGAGCATCATGGAAACCTTCACCACCGCGCTCATTGCGCTGGGCATCTACGCGGTGGGCAAGACCTTCTTCTGGCCCACGATGCTCGCGGTGGCCTCCGACCGCTTCCCGCGCACCGGAGCCGTCGCGATTTCCATCATGGGCGGCATCGGCATGCTTTCGGTGGGAACGATTGGTGGCCCTGGACTCGGCTACCTGAAAGACCGTTTTGCAGGTGAGGCCCTCAAGGAAAAGGATGCTGCTCTGTTCGCCGAGTATAAGGCCGAAAAGCCGAGCACCTTCCTCGGCATCAAATCCATGGAGGCCGTTGGTCTCGATGGAAAAAAGCTGGGCGAGGCCAAGGACGCCAAGGAGAAGACTGACAAACAGAAGGCAGTTGTCGCCGCCGACCAATTTGGGGATCGCAAAACATTGAAGGTGGACTCTTACATTCCTGCGATCATGGCCGTGCTCTACCTCGGCATCCTGCTCTACTTCAAGTCCATCGGCGGCTACAAAGCCGTCCACATCGGCGAGGAAGATAAAAAGCCTGCCGCGTAAAAGAACCCGTGTCCTTCAGAGGGCGGCCTCGCGCGAGGCCGCCTTTTTCGTTGTCCGGCAGGCGCACACGCACCCGCGCGACAAACTTTTTTGCCCTCGCGCCATTCATCCAGCATCCTCGCGCCGATGAGTTTCACCGAGTTGACGGAAGCCTTCTTCACGAAGGCGGCGGGCTGGGAGGCGGTCAAGAACGCCCGCAGCCTGCTCGCCGGCGGGAAGGTGATTTCCTCGAACTGGTCGCCGCCGCTGCTTAAGGGCGTGGTGCAGGAAGGCTCATCCTCGTATCGCGCGGGCCTCGTCATTAAGGGGCCGGTGGATATTGATAACCTCTGCCCCTGCCGCGCCTCCCGCGAGGGCGGCGTTATCTGTGCGCACTCGGTCGCCGTTGGGTTGCATCATGTCCTCAGCAACAAGCCCGCGCCGTGCGGCAGCGACACAGCGACGCCCTTGCCCGCGCGACTCGGAGCGAAGCCAACACCTTCCGCCGCCCGCGAGTCAGAGCCGCCGGCTGGGCCAAAGTTGAAGCGTGCCGCGAACGGCCAGCCGCTGGAAATCTCTGTCATCTTCCCGCCGACGTTCACCACCGGCATCGAGCGCGGGAAAGTCATGGCCACTTTCGAGGGTAAGTGGGCGCGGGGCCGCTCGCCCTTGAGCGCGCTGCCGATGAACCAGCCCTTCGCCCTCTCGCCCGAGGACGCGCGCCTGCTGGACAAGGCCGAGGAACTCGCCGGCAACGAAACACCCGGCGGCCTGATGCTAACGCTCGTCGAGTTGACGCAACTTCTTGACGCGCTCAGCAGCCATCCGCGCGTGTCGCTCGGGCGCGCGCAGGCGTTGAACATCGGCGCGACCTCGTGGCGCGTGCCGGTGGAGGTGACTTTGGAGACGTCCGGCGAAATTCGCATGAACCTCCCGCCCGGCTTGCGCGCCCCCACACTCATCGCCGGCGAATCGCTTTGGGCCTTGCGGGGCGATGCGCTGGAGCCCGTGGGTTTACCGAAGCAGTGGCGCTCGCTCTTTCAAGCGCCGATGAAACTACCGCGCTCGCGCGTCCCGCTCTTTCTCAGTCAGGAGCTGGTCGTACTCGAAGCCGAGAGCGAGGTGGAAGCGAATTTCACCATAGATGAGTTCACGTTGGAGCCGCAATCGCCACGTTTCATACTCTCGCTGGACGGCGGGCTGGCCCAGGTGCAGGCGCAACTCCAGTGTGCTTACGGCCCGCGCATCATGACGGTGGGCGTGACGGCGAAGGACGAATCGCTTTGGCTGCCCGACCCAAAATGCACGACGCGTTACTCGACGCGCGATTTCGGCTCTGAAGTCGGGGCCTCGGAGCTGATGCGGCGCGCGGGCTTTAGAGGCCCCGACCCGCAGGGCCGCTGGAATCTCCACGGCGAGAGTAACGTCGTGCGCTTCTTCGCGAAGGATTACCCCCGCTTGCAAAAGGAATGGGACGTGACGCTGGAGGAGCGCCTGCAGCACAGCGCAGCGAAGAACTTTGAGCGGCTGGAACCGCGCTTTGAGATTCGACCCTCGGGCGAGCGGTGGTTCGATGTTCAAATGTCCCTCGGCTCAGCGGACGGCGAGAAGTTTTCCGCTGCGGACATTCAACGGCTCATTCTCTCCGGCAACGGCACGACGCGATTGAAGAACGGGCGCATCGCTCTCATTGACACTGGTGCACTAGAGGAATTTCAAGAGGTACTGCGGGATTGTGCACCCCAGCAGCACGCCCACGGTTACCGCTTCAGCAACGAGCAGGCGGGCTTCCTTGATGCGACGTTGCGCCAACAGCCGGGCTGGCAGGTGCAGGCCACGTCCGGCTGGCGCGAGCGCGCCGCCCAGCAGAGCGGTCAGGCCAAGCTGGTCTGCCCGCCGCTCGGCCGCCTGGAGGAGGTGCTGCGTCCTTACCAGCGTCAGGGCGTCGCGTGGATGCAGTTTCTCCGCGAGAACAAGTTCGGCGGCATTCTCGCGGACGAAATGGGCCTCGGCAAAACACTCCAGACGCTCGCGTTCCTCCAGTCCTGCCACACGAATCGCAAGTTGTCCGGGCCCGTGCTCATTGTGTGCCCGACCTCGCTTGTGTTTAACTGGCTGGCTGAGGCGAAGAAATTCACAACGGAGCTTAAGGTCGTCACGCTGCACGGCGCGAACCGTCACGCGCGCTTCGACGAGGTCGCCTCCAGCCAGCTCGTCATCACCAGCTACGCGCTTATCCGGCGCGACGCGGAGAAGTATCGTGAGTTGGAGTTTGATACGCTCGTGCTCGATGAGGCGCAGCACATTAAGAATCGGCAGACGCAGAACTCGCAGGCCGTTAAGGCAGTGAAAGCCACTCACCGTCTGGTGCTTACCGGCACGCCAATGGAGAACTCCGTGCTGGACCTGTGGAGTATCTTTGACTTCCTCATGCCCGGCTACCTCGGCTCAGCGGCGGACTTTAAGGAGCGCTACGAGCAACCGATCACCCGCGACAAGGATGAAGTCGTGCAGGCGCGGCTCGGGCGGCGCTTGCGGCCCTTCATTCTGCGCCGACTTAAGACCGAGGTGGCGAAAGATTTGCCTGCGAAGCTCGAGCAAGTCTCCTACTGCGAACTTACCGACGACCAGGCAGAGGTTTACAAACAGGTGCTGGCCGTCAGCAAAAAGGAGGTTATGGATGCCGTCGGCGCGCAGGGCCTCGCGAAGAGCAAGATGGTTGTGCTTAACGCGCTGCTGCGTCTGCGGCAAATCTGCTGCGACCTGCGGCTGTTAAAGATGGCGGATGTGCAATTCACCGACGATCACTCAGGCAAGCTGGAGATGTTTGGTGAGTTGTTGGAGGAAGCAATCGACGGTGGGCATCGCGTGCTCGTGTTCAGCCAGTTCACCACGATGCTCGCGCTGCTCAAAGACAAGCTCACGGCAGAGCAGATTGAGTTTTGCTACCTCGACGGCGCGACGACGAACCGCGGAGCCGTGGTGGAAAAATTCCAGGGCAACGCGAGGATTCCGGTCTTCCTCATTAGCCTGAAGGCTGGTGGCGTGGGCCTAACGCTCACCGGCGCTGACACGGTGGTTCACTTCGACCCATGGTGGAATCCAGCAGTTGAGGATCAAGCCACCGACCGCGCGCACCGCATCGGTCAGATGCGCGTAGTGACAAGTTACAAGCTCATCACGCGCGGCACGGTGGAGGAGAAGATTCTTGCGCTTCAACAGAAGAAACGGGCCATCATTAAGGCTACGTTAGGCGGTGAGGAGTCACTCACCGACAACCTAACTTGGGAGGAGATCCAAGGATTGTTCGAGTGACATCCCGTTGACGCTCCGCCCTTGCCCTGCCCAAACTGATTTAATAAACCCAGTCCGAAGCCATTCCTCCATCGCCATGAAGTTTGCCATGAAGTTTGTCCTTGTCCTCGCTCTTGTCCTCGTCACCCCGGTCGTTGCCCAGCAGCCTGCGCCCAAGCCAGCTGCGAAGCCAGCCCCACCGAAGGCTACCGCGGGCACCATCCCCGCTGACGTAATGTGGCACGACGTTACCAAGTGGGGCGTCGAGGGGCGCGGTTGGGCTGACCAAGAGCGCAAACGGTGGTTCGACCGCCTGCCGGCTAAGGCCGAGGGCAAGGTCACGTCCGCCGTATGGAACCTGAGCCGCGACAGCGCCGGCATGATGGTGCGGTTCAAGACCGACGCGAAGACCATCTTCACCCGCTACACGCTTGCGAAGACGAATCTTGCGATGCCGCATATGCCGGCCACCGGCGTCAGCGGCTTGGACCTCTACGCGCGCGATGCGCAGGGCAATTGGAAGTGGGTGCAAGTTACGCGGCCGAGTTCGCCAAAAGTCGAGACGACCCTCATTAGTGACCTCGCACCGGGCGAACGCGAATACGCCGCGTTCCTGCCGCTTTACAACGGCATCGAGTCTCTGGAGATCGGTGTGCCGGCAGACGCGAAGTTCATGGGCCTCGCTCCGCGCGCGGAGAAGCCCATAGTTTTTTACGGCACTTCCATCACGCACGGCGCGTGCGCGTCGCGGCCGGGCATGGTGCACACCGCGATCCTCGGCCGCCGCTTCGACCGGCCCGTATTGAACCTCGGCTTTTCTGGAAATGGCCGCATGGACGCCGCCGTGGGCGACCTGCTCATCGAGGTGGACGCGGCGGTGTATGTGATTGATTGCCTGCCGAACATGCAACCCGCCGACGTGAGGGCGAAGTGCGGGCCGTTGGTAAAACAGCTCCGCGCCGCGCGGCCCAACACGCCCATCGTGCTCGTGGAGGATCGGCGCTTTACCAACGACTGGATAACGCCGAACAAGAAGAAGTTCCACGACGACAACCACGCCGCGTTGCGGGCTGCCTACGAGCAGTTGAAAAAGGAAGGCGTCACCAAGCTCTCCTACATTCCCGGCGACGCGCTCTACGGCACCGACACCGAGGGCGCGACCGACGCCTCGCACGCGAATGACCTCGGTTTCATGCGGCAAGCGGATGTCTTTGAGCCGATCATTCGTGCGGCGCTCCGCTAGGCTGCGGGCACGGTCACGCGGGCGGCAATGGCACTTCGTGATATTCTAGTGCCCATTCTTGCATATAGCGGACGCGTGTGGGTCGGATGCGGTAGATGACGAGTTGCGGGTTGTCCAGTGAGCCGAGAAACTGGCGCATGAGTGGGTTAGCGTTCCAGATTTCCTCCAGCAAGGTGCGCTCAGTGAGGATTTCGGCTAAGCCGGTGAGGCGCACTTGGTTGTGGCTCTCGTCCATGTAGCAGAGTTCCACTTTCGGATTTGCCGCAAGCTCGCCGGTCTTGTGGTAGCTGCGGAGATTAGCCACATAAACAGTGAAGTCATCGGTGCGGACGGGGGAAACTGGACGCACACGAGGCTGGTCGCCGTCTTGAGTGGCGAGGACGGGGAAGCGGTCGATGCGGAGGACAGTGCGGGCGCGCTCGAGGACTTCGGCGGGCGCGATAGGTTCGGGAACCGGCTTGGCCATGCCGTTTAGGCCTTGTAATGGACGAGCACGCCGAACTCGGAGGTGGGAACAGTAGTTTCCTTGCCTTCGCCGTCTTTTTGCACGGTCAGGGAGGTGTATTGGAAGACCTCCAACCCGATCACTTTGTCGTCTCCCAATTTACCGATGAAGGCGGATACGGTTTCATCAAAGGAGTCCTTACCATCCCTGACGTGCTCGTGGTGGCGAAAGGTTTTGACGCGGTGCTGCTCGACGGTCTTGGCCGCAATGTTGAGGGACTTGGCGGCATTTTTAATGATCTTGGCCTCGGGTAAGTTGCCCTGTGGAATAAACGGGGCGCGCTCCTCCTCGGCCTCAACTGTCGTCTGACCGCTGGGGGCGGGGATAATGAGGACTTCCTTGCATCCTGGGCATTCGATCTCTTGCCCAATGCCGGACTCGTCAATGCTAAGTTCCAAGTTGCAGAAGGGGCAGTTGAAGGAGAAGTCAGCCATGACGTGGATTGTTGTGTTTAGCGAAAACTAAGCGGGGATAAGTGTCCCATCCAGCCAAAAGTGGCAGTCAAAATCTCCGGATGCTCGAGCGTGAGGCTTGCAATTTCCTTAGCCGACACCTAGTGTCGCACTCTTGTTCAACTTGAATCGGTTTCGCCAACAAATTGCGCACTTTGCCCGACTGGTCCTTCTGCTAGGGCTAGTCGTGACGGTCTTTGGCGTGGGCTTCGTGGCGGTGATGCCGGAGGCGCATCAATGTCTCCATGCGCACGCCGACCATGAAGACCATCATTGCTGGCTCAACCAATACCTCGATCACTCCGTGCTGCTGTTGGCCGGCGTGCCGCCACAGCCCGCGCCCGTGGTCGTGGTGGTGCTACAGCCCGCGCGCGCCGGAGAATTTCTTGCGTCGCCCGCCGACACGGAAAGTTTCTCGCCCCGGGGTCCGCCCTCCGTCGCTTCAGTCCTCGCCTGAAGACGGACGGCCTCGTTTCCACTTGGTTCGAATCATGTGATTCGGCGCGATGCCGCCCGTCAGGGCACCCCCGACCAATTGTGTGAGCCGGAGGTGCCACGTCGGATGTCCATCAAACCATTTTGTCCCATGAAACGCTCGTTGTTGTCCTATCTATCTCCCTCGTTCCGCTCTTTGAACGGCCCCTTGTTGCTTGGCCTGTTGGCCCCAGCCGGTGGCGCGCTGGCTCAAACCGCGCCGCCCGCCGCGCCTGCATCTACTAACCAGACCCAAAAAGTCCAGGCGGAGCTGCCGCCGGTGGTCGTGACCGCGAGTCCGATCCCCAGCAGTCTCTTCGACCTCGCGCAGCCCGTCACCGTGCTGACGGATCAGAAACTTCGCCAGCAGTTGTCCTCCACGCTCGGCGAAACGCTCGCGCGCCAGCCGGGCATCAACTCCACCTACTTCGGCCCCAACGCCAGCCGGCCTGTCATCCGCGGCCTCGGCGGCGACCGCGTCCGCATTCTGCAAAACGGTCTGGGCACGATGGACGTGTCCAATACCAGCGACGACCATGCCGTGGCCATGGACCCCATCGCTCTCAAGCGCATCGAAGTTGTGCGTGGCCCGGCGGCACTGCTTTACGGCCCCAACGCCGTCGGCGGCGTTGTTAACCAGATTGATGGGCGTATCCCTGAGCAGCGGCTGGACCGGGCTTTTTCCGGACGGGCGGATGTGCGCGTGGATTCGCCGTCCAGCGGTAAAGTGGGCGCATTAATGGTCGAGGGCGGAGCCAAAAACGGTTGGAACTACCACCTCGATGGTTTCCGGCGTGAATCCAGCAACATCGTCATCCCTGGTTTCGCGCAAACCGATGCAGAGCGTGCCACCACCGGCGACACCACTTCGGGTAAATTGCTCGGCAGCCAAGCCATATCCGACGGGGGAGCAGTGGGCACGTCATACGTATGGGATAAGGGGCATATTGGGGCGTCGTTTCAAGGGTTGAACAGCGACTATGGCGTCGTGGTTGAGCCCGGGATAAACATTCGGCTTTACCAGCGGCGCATTGACCTGGCTGGCTCGTTCCTACAGCCCTTCGATGGAATTCAGTCCATCAAATACAAAGTCGGTCGCGCCGACTATCGGCACACGGAATACGACGAGGGTGAAGTTGGGACGGTTTTCGACTCCCTCGCTTACAACGGTCGTTTTGAAGTTCTACATAATCAAGTGGGTCGGCTCGAAGGTGCCATTGGCTACGAAGTTCGGCATGAAAAGCTTAGCGCTCGTGGCGAGGAGGCATTTCTGCCGCCAAGTCAGACGGTGATCAATTCCATCTTCGCCTTCGAGGAAATGAAGTGGGATACGTTCCGTATTCAGTTCGGCGGACGCGTGGACTTTGTAAGTGTCGACGCGAGTCCCCTCCCGGGTAACCCATTTTTCACGGCTAACCAAACGCGCAGCTTCCCTACAGGCAGCGGCTCGTTCGGCATGGTCTATCGGCCCGTGCAAGAATGGTCTGGGGCGCTGAACTTCTCCTATACACAGCGTGCGCCAACCGCCACGGAGCTATATGCCAACGGACCGCATCATGCGACGGGGATGTATGAAATCGGCAATCGAAACTTCAATACCGAGGGCAACCTTAGCTTGGATGTTTCCGTGCGTCGCGAGACCGGCCCCTTCACGGGGCAAGTGGGTTTCTTTTACCACCGCTTCAGCAACTTCATAGCGCCCTTCGCCGGCGTCACAGATTTGGGCGCATCGCTCGTGAATAACGACGGGGGTAATGCCGACGATGGCTCGAACGGCGGCGTGGCTGGCGACGGCGTGGCGGATCGCGATGCGGACGGTGACGGCAACGTGGACGAAACGTTGGACGTATTTAGGTTCCGTGGCGTCCGGGCGGAGTTCTATGGCTTCGAGGGCCTGTTGACGTGGCATATTCTGGAAGGGGAATCACAAAGCCTGCATCTGGACCTCAAGTCCGATTACGTGCGTGCGCGCGACCTCAGCAACAATAGCTCCCTGCCGCGCATTTCGCCCTTACGCTTCGGTGGTGAGCTCAACTACGAGCGTGGCGCATTCAGCAGCGGCGTTGAGTTGATGCGCGTGAGCCGGCAGGGGAGCGTCTCCGCCGGCGAGCGGCCTACAGCTGGTTACGTGATGCTCAACGCGGAAATCGCCTACAAGTTCGGCTCCTCGCCCAACTCGGTGGAGATTGCTCTGCGCGGCCTCAACCTGCTCGATCAGGAAGCCCGTAACCACGTATCGTTCCTGAAGGAAATCGCGCCCATGCCCGGCCGCGGCGCGATGATCTCGCTGCGCGCCACGTTCTGAGCGCCAATCACAAGCTCCCGGCAAACCCCGGACGCTCTGCGCGTCCGGGGTTTTTCATTGCTACGTGAGCGGTGTGGTGGTGCCGGTGAGAGACTTGCGCACGATTTTTTTCACCGTTTCCAGATTCTTAGTCAGCTCGTAGGTGGCTTTAAGCAGTTCCTCCTGCGCGGCGGGATTACCCAGCGCGCGGATGGATGGTTGCAGCTTAAGCGTAGCCTTTGAGATTTCGTCGCAAGTTTGTTTGATGGAATCAGCGGCTTCGGTGGGAGTCATGGGGTCGTTTTGGATGGGCCGGTTTGTGTAGTTTAGTGGTTTAAAACGCGGCTTAAGAAAACCGGTCTTCCGTCCACGGATCAGCGGTATTCGAGTAACCGCGCACTTCCCAGAAGCCGAGGATGTCGCGGTCGAGAAAGGTGATTTCGCGCACCCACTTCGCGCCCTTCCACGCATAGCGTTTGGGCACGATCACGCGCGCAGGGCCGCCGTGCTCGCTGGACAGCGGCTGACCGTTCCACGTGTGCGCGATGAGCACGTCGTCGTCGAGGCACACGTCGAGCGGGTTGTTGGTCGAATAGCCATCGTGGCTCTTAAAGAAAACGTGGGTGGCGCTGGCCTTGGGCTTCACGAGATCGGCGAGCGTGAAGAAGGCGACGCCGCTGAACTCCATGTCGAATTGGCTCCAAGTCGTGACGCAGTGGAAGTCGCTCGTGTCCGTGAACTGCGGCAGTGCGAGGAATTGCTGCCAGCTGAGCGTGACCGGATTTTCAACGTGGCCGTGGATTTTCAGCTCCCACTTGTCTAATGGCACTTCGGGGTGGGTGCCGAGGTCAAGCACGGGGAAGTTGTGGACCTGACGTTGGCCAGGAGGGAGGCGGTCGGCCGAGCGCACGGTAGGCTTTTCCTGCCCAGCCATTTTGCGCGCCCAGCGTTCCTTGCGGGCTACGTAGTCAGCGTTCATCAATGCGGGGAAGGTGGGGATGGGGGCTCGGCTTGGCAAGTGCCCGCCGCAGTCGCGTCCAGTCGGGCCACGGCTTCCAACGCGGCGACAGTGAAGACCATCGGATACAACCGCTCGTAATACCACAGCTTGGCGAAGTAGAATCCTATGGGTTCAGGTTGCGTCCAGGAGCCGTCCTCGACGCGGGAGAGAAGCCAACCAATGCCACGTTCAAGCGAGGTGAGCGCGCGTGGCTCGCTCAGTTGAGTAGCTTCAGCAAGAGCTTCGATGACAAGGGCAGTTTCAACGACGGACGCAGTTCCACTGGCAGCTTTGCCCCAGCCACTTGAAGAGGATTGGTTCCTCGCCGCCCAGGAGACGCAGGCGTTGTAGAGAAAACGTGGGACCTGGGTTTGGGCAGCCCCGCAGGTCATTGCGACGACGAACGCCTTTAAGGTTCTGGAAGTGCCATAAGCAGCGTTTGCCTCGGCTGGTAAATGTTGGTTCCCAAACCAAAGCGGTAACCAAGATTCATCCTTCTGCATTGATTTAGCGAAATAGGTCACTGATTTGCGTGAGGCCAAATCTATCCGTTTTTGCAAATCGGGCGGCATGTTGTCACGCCACGCCAGCCACGCTCGCACCGCGTGGGCCGTGATATCTGGGCTGCTGCGGTCAAAAGGCAAATTAGTCCAGCCCCGGCAGAAGGTGGGAATGCCCCCGTCGCGGTTTTGTAGGTCCAGCAGCCACTTCACCCCCGCCATAGCTGCCTCTTGTACGTGCGGCTCAGGAGTACGTGTGGAATACACCGTGCGGCGTGCGGAATGGGTGGCTGGGGCCGCGTCATGTGTGCCTCCATCTCCGCCAGAAGTAAGACTCCTTATTTCGCATTCCGCATTCCGCATTCCGCCCTCGCTCAAAACCTTGAGTGCCAGTAGTGCACCCGCCGTGTCGTCCGCATCCGGCACGCCGCCGGGCAGGTCGGTCCAAGCCCAACCACCGGGCGCGGCTCCGGTGTAGGGATGCTCAGTGCGATATTGTTGGGCCAGCAGCCAGTCAAGGATGCGCCTGCGCTCCTCGGCGCTCATCACCCCGTGAATGCTCGGGCCTAGGGCGTTGACGGCGAGCGTGGTTACCCAAGTCGCGAGGTTGGTGTCAATTGGCCAGCTGCCATCTGGGCGCGCAGACTTGAGTAAAAAGCTCACGCCGCGCCGGGCCACGGGATGGTCAGCAAGTTCGCTGCCCGCGAGGCTCATAGTCACGAAGCTCGTCAGCGGCGTGGCTTCGAGGAACCCGCCGTTCGGCGGCTGAATACGCTCCAGCACGCGCAGTGTCTTCGCCCGCGCGCGGTCGCGGAGCAGGCGCAGGAGCGGGTTGCGGGTGGGCAGGTGATGATGCCTCACCCGCCCGATGGCGATGAGTGCTGGCAGCGCGTAGCTCACGACGGGCAATTTCAGGGTGGCAAAAAACTTTTGCGGTAGTGTGGCCAGCTCGAACGGAAGCTGAATAACACCTCCCCAAGCGGCTTTGCCCTCGCCCAGCCGTCCGGCCAGTGCACACATTGTGAGAATGGGGACGGAGAAGGTACGATCCTTGCCGTAGCGCGCGATAATAGCGGAGATGAGCTGACGCGTTTCGAGTTTGGGGTTTGGGGTTTGAGGTTTGAGGTTTGGTTGGCTTGATGTGGTGGAGTGTTCGGTATTACCCATCCAGTTTTCTTTGGGCGTCGCGGAGGGCATGGGCTTGGGGTCAGAACTCTGGGCACGGCACACTGAACATTTCTCCACCAACCACGCCTCGGCGCGCCGCACCGTTTCAGGCCAACGCAACTCCGCTCCTGGCACTGCGCCAAAGGCCGCCCAGCAAAGCGCGGTGGTGCTGATGTTCGAGAAACTCAAGGTCGTGTCTCCCCAGCCGCCGTCGGCATTCTGGTGCTCCCCCAGCCATTTGAGGCCGGATTCGATGGCCAGTTGCTGACCGTTGACCGCCGGCCGCTCCCGCGCGTGCCGCTGCCAGAGTTCAAGCGCGGTGACAGCGGTCGCTGTGGAGAGTGCGCTGCTGGATAACCCTCCCTCCCAATGACTGTGTGGGCCGCGCTCGGCTAACAGCGCGGCTCGAGCCTTGGCGAGCGCGCGCTGCAACCGCTCGCGGTCAAGGCGCGGCGCCCGCTGCGGGGCGTCTGGTTGGGCGGCGGACACGGGCGGAGTTTCGCTGGAAGGCTGGTAAAATTCACGCTTGTTCGTTTCGTCTGAGAATGTTTTTGTTCGCAGCCGTTTATACGGCATCGGTTAAAAATTAATTTGAAACAATGGCGACTTACAAACTCGGACCGGGTGGTACCGGAAATCTTTATAGCAACAAATCCTTTACCAAGCCCGTTAACTTCTTCTGCGTCGCCCCCGACGCGAAAGCGGTCTTCATCGCCGGGGATTTCAACGAATGGAATCCCGCGTCGCATCCGATGCAGCGCTCGCCGGACGGAAACTGGCTGGTGCAGGTACTGATGAATAACGGCCACCACCGCTACTGGTTTCTCGTGGATGGGGTGCCCACGCTCGACCCGCGCGCTCAAGGTGTGAGCCGTAACGATAAGAACGAGCGTGTGTCGTTGATTTCTTTAAGTTGAGCCACAGGAGGGGCGCAAGCAGGCACCAGCGGTTTCCTGGTTATGAGTCGGCGGCGCGAAAAACTTTTGTGGCTTCCTATGCGCCTAATATCTGCAGGCCGTTCGACACGGCTTGTTAACTTACGTTGAGCTTATTTGTGCGTGCGCGCGATTAATCTACCTTCGCCGCCTTGTTTGCAGCACGGCGGTCAGAAAAGAAGCTAAGGAGCAGCGCTCGGCATTCCTCTTCGCGCACGCCGCGGGTAATTTCGCACTGGTGATTGAGGCCCGGGAATTGCAAAAGGTTTAACGCGCCGCCCGCCGCGCCCCCCTTGGCGTCGCTCACGCCATAGACTACCCGCCCGAGTCGTACGTGGACGATCGCTCCAGCACACATTGGGCATGGCTCCTTCGTGACGTAGAGCGTGCAGTCGTTGAGGCGCCAGTCACCGACGGCTTGCTCGGCGGCAGTGATGGCGAGCATCTCAGCGTGGGCTGTGGCGTCCTTAAGCAGTTCCACCTGGTTATATGCACGCGCGATCACGCGCCCGCCGCGCACTACGACCGCGCCTACGGGCACTTCCTCCGCCTCGTAAGCGCGTGCAGCTTGGCGCAGCGCCTCACCCATGAAATAGGCGTCGCTGTGCAGGTCAATGACTGGCTCGTCGTTCACGATGGAAGAAAACCACGAAGCTCAGCTTGCGGCACGCCGGAAATCGCCAGCTCACTTGCGCTCCCACCACACGAGAAACTCCTTGTTCCCCGCCGGACCGAGCAGTGGTGACTCCGTCACGCCACGCCAAGCAAGGCGGGGCAAATTCACTTCCGTAAACGCCTCCAGCTCGGCCAGTACTCGCGCGTGGATCACCGGGTCCGTGATGACTCCCTCCCCTTTGTCTGCTTCCGCCTTGCCGGCTTCAAACTGTGGCTTCACCAGCGCAATGAGGTGTCCGCCTGGCGACAGCAAGCCATCGGCGGCTGGCAAAATCTTCCGCAATGAAATGAATGAGCAATCAGCAACCACAACCGAAACGGTGAATGATGCGGAACGCTGGATTACAGGTGCTGGCAGGGCCGCTGCGAGTTTCGCCCCGGTGAGTTCGCGCGCGTTGGTCTTCTCCAGCACGACCACCCGGGGATCATTCCTCAACTTCCACGCGAGTTGCCCATGTCCGACGTCCACGGCGAAGACACGTTCCGCGCCGTGTTGCAGCAAACAGTCAGTAAAACCGCCTGTGCTTGCGCCGAGGTCCACTGCGGTCAGCCCGCGAACGACCAGCGCAAAGTGTTTAAGGGCGTGCTCCAGCTTGTGGCCACCTCGGCTCACGTATTTCTCCGTGGCGTCGAGTGTAAGCGTGTCCGCCTCGCGCACCGGGTCGCTGGCTTTACGCGCTACCTGTCCGTTAAGCCGCACCAATCCAGCCATCACGGCACACTTGGCCTTTTCGCGGCTGTCGCACAGGCCGCGCGCCACCAAAGCCTGGTCGAGCCGCGTGTTCATCGCGGCAAGCTTGCAGCTAAAGCCTGGCGCGACAAAGCTCAAAGCCGTGATGCGAACTGAACCAGCGGGAGAAGACCTGAGGAGTTCTTGTGAAAACACGCTGCGCGAAATGAGCAAGGTGGCAGTCAATTCCACCTCCCATCGACTTTTACTCCTTATCGGGCTTGCCATCGCACTATTGGGCTGCACGACTTCCGCACCACCCGGAGCGCGCAAACTTTCCAACCTGGAATACACGCGCGCTCCCGGCCGGCCCCTAAAGCTCGACCTTTACTTGCCCAATGGCGCAACTAACCAACTGCCTGTGCTGGTCTGGATCCACGGCGGCGCATGGAAGATGGGCAGTAAAAACTGGTGCCCTATCGCGCCACTTGTCACCAACGGGGTCGCCGTTGCCAGTATTGAATATCGCCTAAGTGATGAAGCTAAGTTCCCGGCGCAAATCACTGATTGCCGTGCCGCCATCCGTTGGTTGCGCGCGAACGCGACCGCCCATGGCTTGGACGCGCAGCATATTTGTGCGTTTGGAGCGTCGGCGGGCGGGCACCTTGCTGCCCTGCTCGGCACTGCCCCCAACGTGCGGGAGTGGGATGCGGGCGAGCATCTAGCAGAATCTTCGCGCGTGCAGTGTGTCGTCGCGTTTTATCCGCCGACTGATCTCGATGAGCTAACCGCTGGCTGGTTTTGGCGGAAGGTTTCTTTCAGCGACGTGGGGCGGCTTATTGGCGGTGCGGTGGAGCAGAATCGCGATCGTGTGGCCCGCGCGAACCCGGCGAACTATGTTTCGAAGGACACGCCACCCTTTTACCTGCTACACGGCGAGCGCGACCGGCTCGTGCCCATCCGCCAAAGCGAATTACTTCACACGGCCTTGCAGCAGGCCGGAGTGCCGGTTCACTTTGAAATCGTTCCGCGTAAAGGTCATGCCATCGGCCCGCCCCCGAAAGCGGTGCCAAAGTTACAGGAATTCCTCCGGTTACATCTCGGTTTAGCCGGGAAAAGTGAGGCGGTGGGCCGTTAGGTTCCGCTTCCCCCGCCGCGCGCAGGCGATTACGCTGCTGCTGCATGACCAATGAGCCGTTGCCACCGGTGACAACGTCCCCGGCTCTCGCTGCGACCACCCCCTCCAAAGGGAAGGTCTTTTTGCGTCGGCTCACGAGCACCGTGGCGTTATGGGCAGTGGTGCTCGGGGCACTCTTTTGTGGCAACAAGACCGTCTCCGACCTCGTGTTCATCACCATCATGCTGCTGCTGGCGGCGTGCGGCATGTATGAGTTTTACGGCCTTGTGCGCGCCCGCGGGTTGGTGTGCTTTCGAAAGTTCGGCATGGCAGCGGGGTTGGTGATGGTAGCGGGCACCTTCCTGCATTGCGCGGGGAAGCTCGGGATCCACGACTCACCGGCGCGGGTGAACGACTTCGAGACCAGCTTTATTATCTTCTTTGTCCTTGGTCTGTGCCTCCGTCAGTTCCTCGCCAAGGATAATCCGCATGGCATCGTCGCGATGGCCACGACGTTGCTAGGTTTGTTATATGTGCCATGGCTGCTGAACTTCATCCAGAAGATCGAGTTCTTCCGCTTCCCGGCGGGCGCGCACGCGAATGCGGGGACGTTCTACGTGCTCTATTTCATTGTCGTGACCAAGTTCAGCGACTGTGGCGCGTATGTGGTTGGCTCGCTCATCGGGCGACATAAGATGATACCGCGCATCAGCCCCGGAAAGACGTGGGAGGGCTTTGGCGGCGCGGTGGTGGTCTCGACGGGCGCAAGCGTGGCATTCGCGCATTTCGCGGGTGACAAGCTTTACGGCATGAACCTCACGCACGCGCTTATCCTCGGGGTCATCCTCAGCATCGCGGCGGTCATCGGCGATCTTATCGAATCACTATTCAAGCGCGAGGCCGGCGTGAAGGACTCCGGCGGCTACTTCCCCGGTATTGGCGGGATTCTGGACTTGCTCGATAGCCTGCTGTTCAATGCGCCGCTGATGTACCTGTATCTGCGCCATGTACTAACGCACTGAACTTCTTCCGCTTGCGCCCGCTTAACCCTGACCTTGCTCGGCCTCGAGCAAAATTTGGGGCGGGCAGGGGTGGGGTCAAAATTACGATCAAGACAAACCCTGTTTGATGAAAAACGTCGTCCTTCTCGGCTCTACCGGCTCCATCGGAACCAGCACGCTTAAGGTCGCCGACGACCTGCCTGACCGCCTGCGCATCATCGGCATGGCGGCAGGCGGGAACTCTGAACTGCTCCTCGAACAGACGCTCAAATATCAACCCGCTGCCATCTCCATCGCGGACCCAGCCAAAGCTGTTGAACTTCAAGCCGCCCTCGGCACCAAGGTGCAAGTCCACGCCAGCAACGACGGCCTGCTGAAGCTTGCCACCATGCCCGAGGCCGACATCGTCCTTATTGCCATCGTCGGCACCGCAGGTCTGCAACCCGCGCTCGCTGCCATCCGCGCGGGCAAGGACATCGCCGTCGCCTCCAAGGAAATTCTCGTCATGGCCGGTGAGATCGTGATGAACGAAGCCCGCAAGCATGAAGTGAAAGTCCTCGCCGTGGACAGCGAGCACTCCGCTATCTTCCAGTGCCTCGACGAAAAGCCGAGTTGCTCCGTCCGCAGCCTTTGGCTTACGGCTAGTGGCGGCCCCTTTCGCGACAAGACGGCGCATCCGAGAGAATCTTTCGCCGGAATCACCCTTGAGCGCGCCCTCAAGCATCCGAGTTGGGTTATGGGCCGCAAGATCACCATCGATTCCGCCACGCTCTTCAACAAGGGACTGGAGATGATCGAAGCTCGCTGGCTCTTTGACATCGGCATGGATCGCGTAAAAGTAATAGTGCACCCGCAAAGTGTGGTGCACTCCATGGTTGAGTTCGTGGACGGCTCCATCATCGCCCAACTCAGCACGCCGGACATGTGCCTGCCCATCCAATACGCGCTGACCTACCCCGATCGCGTCGGCAGCGACCGCGTGCAGACGAACTTCGCCAAGATCGGCAACCTGACCTTTGAGGAGCCGGACACCGACCGCTTTCCCTCCCTCAACCTCGCGCGACGCGCAGGCGAAGTTGGCGGCACCCTCCCCGCCGTGCTGAACGCCGCCAACGAAGTTGCCGTGGAAGCCTTCTGCAACCGCCAGCTCAAGTTCACCGACATCTCCGCCGCCGTCGCCCGCGCGATGGACGCGCACCGAGTCATCGCGCATCCCACCTTGGAGCAAATTCTAGGGGCAGATTTGTGGGCTCGCCGTAACGCCCTAAGCGTATGACTCTGTCCATAAAGCACAGCACCCTGCGCGACTTGTATGACAAGGTCGTCGCGGGTGAGCGTTTGTCTGAGGCTGACGCTTTGCGCCTGTTCGAGAGCAAGGACATCAACGCCGTCGGAGCTATCGCGGACTTCGCGCGGCAGCAAAAGGTGGGCAACCGCGCTAGTTACATTCTCAACCGCTACATCAACTACTCGAACTACTGCATTCTTTCCTGCCAGTTCTGCTCCTTCGCCCGGAAGAAGCGCGATAAGGACGGTTTCGAACTGACCCTCGATCAGATGGTGCAGAAGGCGCGCGAGGCGCTGGCGTTAGGGATCACCGAGCTGCACATCGTTGGCGGGCTGCACCCCTCGCTGCCGTTCAGTTACTATGTTGATTTTCTCAAGGCGCTCAAAGCCCTCGACCCGCGCCTTCAGCTCAAGTGCTTCACCGCCATTGAAATCCTCCATCTTGCGTGGATGGCCAAGAAGCCCGTGGAGCAAACTCTGGTTGAACTCAAGGCTGCTGGGCTAGAATCCCTCACCGGCGGTGGCGCGGAGATTTTCCGCAAGGAGGTTCGCCACGCCATTGCGCGCGGCAAGGAAAGTGCCGAGGAGTATCTCAACGTGCACCGCACCTGGCACCGGCTCGGTGGGCGCAGCACCTGCACGATGCTTTTCGGCCATGTCGAGAAGCTCGAAGACCGTGTGCATCACCTGAGCTTGTTGCGGGGGCTACAGGATGAGACGCGTGGCTTCACCGGCTTTGTGCCGTTGCCCTATCAGCCGGAGAACAACGACATCCCCGTGCGTGTGCCGCCGACAGGCTTCGACCAGCTCCGCACGATTGCCGTGAGCCGGCTTTACCTCGATAACTTCGATCATATTACTGCTTATTGGGTCGGCATGGGCCTCAAGCTCGCGCAAGTCGCCCTAAGCTACGGCGCGGACGACCTGCATGGGACCATCTTGGAGGAGCACATCTTTCATATGGCCGGCGCAAAATCCCCGCAGCTCCAGACTGAGGCGGAAATGCTGAAGGCCATTCGCGAGGCGGGGAGAACCCCAATTCAGCGCAACACGTTTTATGAGCCGGTGAAGGAATGGACGCCGGTGGCAACTCTGTCTGGCTCAGAAGGGCAGCGAAAGAATCTGGTTTCGTTGGCTGTCAATGGGTAGTCTCGCCTCGTCCTGATCTTAGCTTTCAAAGCATAGACCGAAAATGAAAACCACCATCGAAGGCGCGCCCTCATTTGCCTACCTCCACGTGGATCTCGATCCGGGTGAGTCGGTCATAGCTGAGTCCGATGCCATGGCCAGCATGGCTGCCGATCTTGGGATGCAGGCGAGTTTAAATGGCGGGTTACTCTCCGGCCTCGCCAAAAAGTTCCTCGCAGGTGAGTCGTTGTTCGTGAACACCTTCACCAATACCACTACGGGACCGCGCCGCGTGACGCTGGTGCAGACTACGCCGGGCAACATGCGGCAAGTTCAGCTCAACGGCGAGAGTGTATGCCTCCAGCCAGGGGCTTACATCGCTTCCACTCCCGGCCTGAAGCTCGGTCTGCGTTGGGCCGGCCTGGTCAGTGGCATCGCGCGCGAGGGCTTCTTCAAGCTCACCGTCTCCGGCACGGGCACACTCTGGTATGGCGCGTATGGCGAGCTGCTTGAACGGCAGGTGGATGGTGAATACATTGTAGACACTAGCCACCTGGTCGCTTACGAGCCCCAAATGAAGCTCAAGCTCCAACTCGCCGGGGGGCTGTTCTCAAGTCTTTTTGGCGGGGAGGGCTTTGTTACCCGCGTTGAGGGTAAAGGTAAGATTGTCATCCAGACCCGCAGCATCAGCGGCTTGGCAAGTTGGTTGAACCCGAGAATCTGATTTCCCTGCATGCAAATCGACCTCCTCAAACGGCCCGGCAATTCTGCCGCCCGCGTCACGCTCTCGCCCGGCGAACACCTCACTTCCGAGTCTGGCGCGATGATCGCCATGAGCGACAATCTGGAACTCACGACCACGACGCACAAGCGGAACACCGGCTCTTTGTTTGCGGCTGCCAAGCGGTTGCTCGCGGGTGAGTCGTTGTTCCTCAACCACTTTTCCGCCAGCAGCGTGGCGGGTGAGGTCTTTCTCGCTGCCACGCTGCCGGGCGATATGCTGCGTTATGATTTACAGGGAGAGAACCTCATCGTGCAGTCCGGCTCGTTCGTCGCCTGCGAGAGCAGCGTGAATCTCAATCTCGGCTGGCAAGGGTTCAAGTCCTTCTTCTCCGGCGAGAGCGTCTTCTGGCTCCAGCTCAGCGGCACCGGCCCCGTCATCATCTCCAGCTTCGGGGCGATTTATCCGATCGAGGTGGACGGCGAATACATCGTGGATACCGGACATATCGTCGCGTTCCAAGAGACGTTGAACTTTACCGTCACCAAGGCCGGCGGAAGCTGGGCCACGGCCATCCTCGGCGGCGAAGGTCTCGTCTGCCGCTTCTCCGGCCGCGGCACGGTCTGGTGCCAGAGTCATAACGCAAAGGGCTTTGGCGTGGAACTCGGGCCGGAACTCAAACCTCGTTAACCGCCATGGCCATGCAAGTTTACATCCTCCGCACCGGCACGCAGGAAGGTCCGTTTCCCATTGAGCAAGTCCGTCAAATGCTTGCCGCAGGCGACCTGTTGCCCACGCACCACGTCTTCCATGAAGGTCTCACCAACTGGGTGCTGGCCAGTCAGTCGCCCGCATTAGCAAAGCCCGGCGGGCCGCCGCCCCTCCCCGCCGCTCCCGCAGCATCTGGCAATTCCGGACTGCTCACCAGCAGCTACAGCACAGATACGCGCAGAGAATTCCAATATACCATCGAGGGCCGCCCTGACTTTGCCTTCCTCACCGTGCAAGTCCCCGCCAACCAGACGCTCAAGGTCGAGGCCTCCGCGATGGCGACCATGGACACAAACATGGAGATGAAGACCAAGATGCGTGGCGGCCTGGCGCGCCTGCTCACGGGCGAAAGCATCTTCGTCAACGAGTTCACCGCTGCGAACGCCCCCGGCAGCATCGGCATCGCGCCGGGCGCCCCGGGCGATCTCGAGCACGTCTACATCGACGGCGACACGATTTACCTCCAGAGCAGCGGCTTCGTCGCCAGCGGCATGGGCGTGACGCTCGACAGCAAGTGGCAGGGCTTGAAAGGCTTTTTCACCGGCGAGGGCCTCTTTCTCATCAAGTGCTCCGGTAAGGGCGACCTCTGGTTTAACACCTATGGCGCGATGTTCTGCGTGAACGTCTCAGGCAGTTACGTGGTAGACACCGGTCACATCGTTGCCTTCACTGACGGGCTGCAATATGAGGTCGGGCGTATCGGCGGCTACAAGTCGCTGTTTTTCTCAGGTGAGGGCTTCGTCTGCCGATTCCGTGGTCAGGGCAAGGTTTGGGTGCAGACGCGCAAGCTTGGCGCGTTTGCAAGTTGGGTCTGGCCATTCCGCCCGGTGCAGCGGGGCAATTAACCCGATGGTAAATTGCAGGACCCACCCAGGGAAAAAGGCCGGACGCGCCGCTGATACTGGCGAGGTTGTGCCAACGAGAATTCAAACAAACACTTTCAAGAGGTGATCACCAGCCGGACCCAAGACAAGCTGCCCACTACAAAAGCATTGCTAGCATCGCGTATTATCTGAAGGATTCTTTTTTGGATCCGAATCTTATGAAACATATCCTAATCATTGCCGCCTCTCTTGCCCTCGCGTCTGGTCTGTCCGGCGCGCCCGCGGGCAACTCCGCAGACGGCATTTTACGCGGGCCGTTTTTCTCCGGTACCATCATGGCTAGCGACGGCAAGCAGCTCGCCGCCGGCAAGGGCATCGTCATAACGGTTGGGCCAAACAAGGATCATTACGTTTGTTATGACACCGACACGCTGCGTTGCGCGCTGGGCTGGTCGGGTGACTTCCTAGAATTCGGCAAGACTCAGGAGCGCATCGAGTGGCCACCGCCGCCGAAGATTAAAGGTAAGCTCGCGTTCGAGACGAAGATTGGGTCGGGTTGGGCGACGAGCGAGGATTTCAGCGACCCGCGTCCGAACCAGCAAGGCCCGCTGCCGCGCGCACAGGCGAAGTATCGCGGCCTCTACGTCCACAGCGACAATGTGGTGCTGTCGCACACGGCGGGCGACGCGGGCGTGCTGGAAATGCCCGGCCTTGAAATCATCGGTGGTCGGAGCGTGTTTACCCGCACGGTGAACATTGGCGCGGGGAAGCAGACGCTGCGCTTCCTCAGCGGCGCGGGCTTGGTGCCCGGTCTTGAGGATAGCGCGGTGAAGACCGAGTCGGTCAAGGAGTTCAAGCTCGTCATCTTTGGCAACAGCACGAACCGTCTGGTCATCGGGGTCACGGGTAACACTGACCTGAGCAAGCTCACCGCCGCCAAGCGCAACCAAGCTGGGGCTTGCGAACTGGCACTCGTGGTGGAGCCCCGGACCAAGGCGCTCAACTTGAAAGTTTTCATTGCTCGCGTGGACACCGATACGGAAGTGGACGCTATTCGCGCTGCGCTCAAGTCTGCCAAGGCCCCGGCTGACCTCGCCTCGCTCACCAAAGGCGGCTCCGCGCAGTGGCCCGCTGTCGTCACCAAGGGCGTGCCCGGCACCAACGCAGGCCCTTATGTCGTGGACCACATTACCGAACCCACCCCCAACGCGTGGAACGCCAAAACCTACTTCGGCGGGCATGACTTCTTCCCCGACGGCCGCGCGGCGGTCTGCACTTTCCACGGTGACGTGTGGGTGGTCAGCGGCTTGGATGAGAAGCTGGAGAAGATTACTTGGAAGCGTTTCGCCTCCGGGCTGTTCCAGCCGCTCGGCCTGAAGATCGTGGATGGAAAAATCTACATCACTGGCCGCGATCAGATCACGCGGTTGCATGACTTGAACGGCGACGGCGAGGCGGACTTCTACGAGAACTTCAACAACGACACGTTCGTCACCGCGAACTACCACGAGTTTTGCCTCGGCCTCGACACGGACAAGGCGGGTAACTTTTATTACGCCAAAGGCGCACCGTGGCCGCCCACCGTGCAGTCCGCGCATCAGGGCACGATGCTCAAGGTGTCCAAGGACGGCTCCAAGCTCGACGTCATGGCCACCGGCCTGCGCGCGCCCAACGGCATGGGCATCGGCCCGAACGGTTGGATCACCGTGAGCGACAACCAGGGCCACTACATGCCGTCGAGCAAGCTGAACCTCATCCGCGAAGGCGGCTTCTACGGGATGCGTCAGGCTGCGCATGGCAAAGCCCCGCCCGATGACAACATCCACGCCTATGACCAGCCCATGTGCTGGTTGCCGATGAACATGGACAACTCCAGCGGCGGCCAAGTTTGGGTCGAGAGCACGAAGTGGGGTCCGCTTAATGGTCAGTTACTCTTCATGAGCTACGGCAAGGGCACGCTCTTTTCTGTGATGCCGCAGGAAGTGGACGGCACGGTGCAGGCGGGCATGGTGCAGTTCCCGCTGAAGTTCCCGAGCGGCACGATGCGCGGTCGCTTCAATCCACAGGACGGCCAGCTCTACACCACCGGCCTGCGTGGCTGGCAGACGGCGGGCGTGCGTGACGGTGGCTTCAGCCGTGTGCGCTACACCGGCGCGCCCGTGCGGATGCCGCAGGCGCTCCACGTCTCGAAGGACGGCGTGCGCATCACCTTCACCACCGCGCTCGACGAAGCCAGCGCCAAGGACGCGGGCAACTGGAACATCGAGATGTGGAACTACATTTACTCCGCCGGTTACGGCTCGCCGGAAGTCTCCACAAAGGACCCGAAGGTGAAGAAGCACGACAAGCTGGAAGTGACTGGCGTTGAGCTCAGCGCGGACAAAAAGAGCGTCACGCTCAAGCTCTCCGAGCTGACCCCGGCGATGCAGATGAAGATCAAGTTTAACGTGAAGTCCGCCGATGGTGAGAATGTGGTGGCCGACATCTACAGCACCATCCACAAAGTGGCGGCGAAGTGACGTCGAGGCTCTTAGGACTGGCTGCGAGTGCAGTCTTTTGCCTCCCCGGCGTTGCCGCTGAGTTCCCGGCAATTAGCTCGGACGGATTCCGTGACAGTGGTGGTCACTGGCGCAACATCCGCGACACCAATCGCTTCATTCAAGCCACAGCTGGGGGCGAATTATGCTCCGACGCAAGTTCGTGAAGTGGTGGAAAACTTACTCCTCTTTCAGCGAACAAACGGAGGTTAGCCGAAGAATTATGACATGTCGGCGGTGCTCACTCCGGAGTAAAGC
>VHDH01000015.1 GCA_016871445.1 Verrucomicrobiota bacterium
GCCAAGCTCGCCGAGCGCAAACTCACGCCGAACCCTGAGGCCTCCCGCGAAGTGCTCATCCGCCGAGTCACCTTCGACCTCACTGGCCTGCCGCCCACGCCCGCCGAGGTGGATGCCTTCCTCGCGGACAAATCGCCCAACGCCTACGAAAAGGTCGTGGACCGCCTGCTCGCGTCGCCGCACTACGGCGAGCACATGGGCCGGCACTGGCTCGACGCGGCGCGTTACGGCGACACGCACGGGATGCACTTGGACAACGAGCGTTCCATGTGGCCTTACCGCGATTGGGTCGTGCGCGCCTTCAACCGCAATCTGCCCTTCGACCAGTTCACCATTGAGCAACTCGCGGGCGACCTCCTGCCGAACCCGACGCAAGACCAACTCATCGCCACCGGCTTCAACCGCTGCAACGTCACCACCGGTGAGGGTGGCAGCATCAACGAGGAATGGATTTTCCGCTACGCCGTGGACCGCACTGAGACCGCCGCATCCGTGTGGATGGGATTAACCGCCGGCTGCGCGGTCTGCCACGACCACAAATACGACCCCATCACCGCGAAGGATTTTTACTCGATGTATGCCTTCTTCCACAGCAACGCCGACCCCGCCATGGATGGCAACCAACTCTTGACCGCGCCTATCCTCAAACTCACCACGCCGGAGCAGCAGAAGAAGCTCGATGACTTCAACACCCAAATCGCCGCCGTGGACAAACGCATCAAGGCCGAGCTGACCAAGGTGGTTTACACCGACCCGGCGACGCTGAACCCGCCGCCGCCGCTGAAGAAGTTCGACACGACGTGGGTGGACGATGACTTCCCCGCCGGCGCGAAGGTCGAGGCCAGCGGCGCGGCCACGACCGCGAAGTGGGTCACCGAGAAGGATGGCCAAGTTCTTGCCGGCAAACGCGCGCTCAAACGCACCGATCCCGACGTGGGCCAGGACTTTTTCTCCGAACTTAAGTCGCCCTTCACCATCCCGCCCAACGGTAAAGTTTTCCTCAACGTCTTCCTCGACCCGAAAGACCCGCCGAAGGCCGTGATGCTGCAGTTCAACACCGGCGCGTGGTCACATCGCGCCGTGTGGGGCGACATCTACGCCATTGATTTCGGTAAGAAGGACACCAATGAGCGCAAACGATTCGGCGACCTGCCCAAGGTTGGCGAGTGGGTGAAGCTGGAGTTCGCGGCGGCGCAGCTCGGCTTCAAGGCCGGCGACCAAATCAAGGGCCTCGCCTTCACGCTCGCTCGCGGCACAGTCTACTGGGACAAGGTCGGCATCACCGGCGAGACGAACCCGTCAAAAGACCCGAACGAATCGCTGGCCGTATGGCTCAAGGAAAATCAAGGCAAGGCGCTCAACAACGTGCCCGAAGACGTGAAACGGCTGTTCCGTTCCGTGAAGCCCGAGGACCGCAAGCCGGAGGAGAATCAGCGGCTGCGCGATTATTACTTCGAGCTGGTCTGCAACTCCACGCGGCCGCAGTTCGAGAAACTGCACGGGGAGAAAAACCCGATTGCCAAGGCGCGTGACGACTTCGACAAGGCCATCCCGGCGACTTTCATTTGGAAGGATTTGGAAAAGCCGCGTGATAGCTTCGTGATGGTGCGCGGCCAATACAACAAGCCCGGCCAACAAGTCTGGCCTAACGTCCCCGCCGTGCTGCCGCCGTTGCCCAAATCCGGCACGACCAACCGGCTCGACTTTGCCAAGTGGCTTGTCAGCCCGCCGCACCCGCTCACCGCGCGCGTGGCGGTGAACCGCTTCTGGCAACAGTTCTTCGGCATCGGCCTGGTGAAGACGACCGCCGACTTCGGCGCACAGGGCGAAGCGCCGTCGCACCCGGAGTTACTCGATTGGTTGTCGGTGACCTTCCGCGAGCAAGGTTGGGACATGAAGCAGTTCGTGAAGTTGCTCGTGACCTCCGCGACCTACCGGCAAGACTCGAAGACCACGCCGCAGAAAATCGCCGCTGACCCGGAGAACCGCTTTTACTCGCGCGGCCCCCGTTTCCGCCTCGACGCCGAACAGGTCCGCGACAACGCACTCGCCGTGAGCGGCCTGCTCGTGCCGACGCTTGGCGGCAAAGGCGTGCGCACCTACCAGCCCGACAACATTTGGGAGCCCGTAGCCTACTCCGGCAGCAACACCAAGACCTACAAGCGCGACGACGGCGACGCGCTTTGGCGGCGCAGCCTTTACACCTTTATCAAACGCACCGCGCCCGCCCCGAGCATGACAACCTTCGACGCGCCGAGTCGCGAGCAAACCTGCGCGCGCCGCGAGCGCAGCAACACCCCGCTACAAGCACTCCTGCTGATGAACGACGTGCAGCACTTTGAGGCCGCACGCGCGTTCGCGCAGCGGATGCTCAAGGAAGGTGGCCGCCACGCCGAGGAACGCCTCGCCTACGGCTTCCGCCTCGCCACCGCCCGCCCACCGACGAAGGCTGAACTCGCTGTGCTCAACGACACGCTCTTCACCCAATGGGCCAAATACCAAGGCCGCACCGACGCCGCGAAGAAAGCCATCACCTTCGGCGAATCCAAGCCGGATGCGTCGCTGGATGCGGGTGAGTTGGCGGCTTACGCGATGGTGGCTAACCTCATTCTGAACTTGGATGAAGTGGTGACGAAGAACTGAAGGAGTGATTAGTGCTTACTGATTAGTCAGCGAAGGCGATGCGATGAGCAATCAACGGACAAAGGTCGAAAGCGGCTTCGCCGACTTGGTCGGCATCCTGATGTTCGTGCTGCTGTCACCCTTGCTGCTCGCCTACCTTGTTTTCCGCTCGGCTTCGGCACTCTGTCTAAACTCTGCGGTGTGGCTATCTTGGTGCGCTGGCGGACGCTTTGTTCTCTTTGTTCACTCCGACAGCCCTGTTTGGCGGGACTACATCAGCGAAGTGATACAGCCCCGGCTCGGAACGCGGGCCATCTACTTGAACTGGTCCGAGCGGAGCCGGTGGAAGCGCTCGCTGCCTGTCTTGGTGTTTCGCCATTACGCAGGCCACAAGGAATTTAACCCGATGGCAATTGTCTTTCGCCCGTTCCACCGAACGCGTTGCTTCCGCTTCTTCGAACCGTTCCACGAGCACAAGCGAGGCAAGACGGAAGTCCTGGCGAAAATGGAGGCCGATTTTTTTAGTGTGGTTGACGAGATTTCCAACTCTCCCGGGAACCCGGCCTCCGCTACTAATCACTAATTACTAATCACTTTCCCATGAACCCGCTGAACAACTATCTCCTCCACCAAACCCGCCGCCAGTTCTTCCGCGCCGCCGGCTTGAGCGCCGGCTCCATCGCGCTCGCCGCCATGTCACGCGATGCCTTTGGCGCGCCCACAAAGCCCGGCGGGCCGCGTGTGCACCCCATGTTGACGGGGTTGCCACACCACGCACCCAAGGCCAAGCGGCTCATCTACCTGCACATGAACGGCGGGCCGTCGCAGATTGACATGTGGGATTACAAGCCGCAGCTGGAGGCCCACTTCGACAAGGACTTGCCGGACTCCGTCCGCAAAGGCCAGCGCATCACCACGATGACCAGCGGCCAGGCGCGGCTGCCGGTCGCGCCCTCGATGTTCAAGTTCGCCCAGCACGGCAAGGGTGGCACATGGGTCAGCGAGTTGCTCCCGCACACGGCGAAGATGGCTGACGAGCTCGCGGTGATCCGCAGCATCCACACCGACGCCATCAACCACGACCCGGCCTGCACGTTCGTGATGACCGGCAGCGAAGTGCCCGGCCGCGCGAGCCTCGGCTCGTGGTTGAGCTACGGCCTCGGGAGCGAGAACAATGATTTGCCGAGCTTCGTTGTCCTCACGCCGAGCTGGTCCAGCGGTGCGGCGGCGCAGGCGCTCTTCACCCGCATGTGGCAGAGCGGCTTTCTCCCGACGCGCCACAACGGCGTTGCCCTCCGCAGCGGTGCGGACCCGGTGCTCTACATCCAAAATCCACCCGGCGTCGCCGCCGACAACCGCCGTGCGATGCTCGACGGCCTCGGCAAGTTGAACGCGATGAACCACGCGCGCTTTGGCGACCCCGAGACAACCACGCGCATCGCGCAGTATGAAATGGCTTTCCGCATGCAGACCAGCGTGCCGGACCTCGTAGACTTGAAGAAGGAGCCCAAGCACATTTTGGAGCGCTACGGCCCGGAGGTGACGAAGCCCGGCACCTTCGCCCACAGCGCGCTGCTCGCGCGCCGCCTCGCCGAGCGCGACGTGCGCGTGGTGCAAATTCTGCATCGCGGCTGGGATCAGCACGGCAATTTGCCCAAGGACATCAAGGCCCAATGCAACGACGTGGACCAACCGACCTACGCGTTGCTCGCGGACTTGAAGGAGCGCGGCCTGCTCAAAGATACCCTTGTGGTTTGGGGCGGCGAGTTTGGGCGCACAGTCTATTCGCAGGGCACGCTGAAGAAGGACCAGTATGGCCGCGACCATCACCCGCGGAATTTCTGCATGTGGATGGCTGGCGGCGGCACGAAAGGCGGCACCGTCTTCGGCGAGACGGACGACTTCAGCTACAACGTAGTAAAAGACCCCGTCCACCTGAACGACTTGAATGCCACGCTCCTGCACTTGATGGGGGTGGATCACCTGAAGCTCACGTTCAAGCACCTCGGCGTGGACATGCGCCTCAGCGGCCTGGAGCGCGAAGCGGAGATCGTGAAGGGCCTGCTGGCGTAGTCACCGCTTCTCCATGGTTCCCTTGGGGCGAGGTCCGCGTTATGCTGCGGCCCGATGAAAGCCCTGCTTCTCCTTGCCCTGCTCGCCGCCGCGCCGCTCACGTTGCCCGCGCAGCCGGCCCAGAAGCCCCCCACTCTGCCCGCCGGCATCAAGCTGGAGCGCGACCTCGCCTACATCCCCGACGGCGACCCCGCGCAGAAGCTCGACCTTTACCTGCCGGAGAAGCCGGCGGACAAGCCTCTCCCCCTCATCGTCCACATCCACGGTGGCGGCTGGCGCGGCGGCAACAAGTTCCCTTGTCCCGTGACCGGCATGGTGCTCAAGGGCTACGTCGTCGCGAGTGTCGAGTATCGGTTCAGCCAGAAGGCGGTTTTCCCCGCGCAGATTCAGGACTGCCAGGCTGCGCTTCGCTGGCTGCGCGCGCGCAGCAAAGAATACGGCTTCGACCCCAACCGCGTCGGCGTCATCGGCGCCTCGGCAGGCGGACACCTGTCCGCCTTGGTCGGCACGGCGGGCGGCAAGAAAGCCTTCGCGCCCATTGGCGGCCATCTCGAACAATCCGACCGCGTTCAAGCCGTGTGCGACATATTCGGCCCGGCGGACTTCACAACAGTTGTGCAGCAGGCGGAGGCCGACAAGAATGTGCGAAACATTTTCACGTTCAACTCCCCCACCGATCCTTACTCGCTGCTCATTGGTACCCGGTTGGAGGACAAGCCCAGAGCCCAAGCGGCCAGCCCGTTGCACTATATCACGCCGAACAGCCCGCCCGTCCTCATCCTCCATGGCACCCACGACACCCTGGTGCCCTACGCGCAAAGCGAGCAATTCGCCGCCGCGCTGAAGACCAAGGGCGTGGAAGTCTGGCTGCAAACACTCCCCGGCTCCGGCCACGGTGGTCCCGCTTTCACCAAACCGGCAGTGCTTCAACTCACGCAGAACTTCTTCGACAAGCATCTCAAAAGCGCACCGATTGAACTCGTGCTGATTCCCTCGGCAGATCTGGCTGTGGAGCCGCCGAAGTCCAAAGCGAAATAGAGCCCCCCAAAGACTGTGTCTGTGACTTCTCCCTCTGCCCTGCGCACCGCGTGGCTTGTCGTCGCGCTGTTGTGGCCCGTCGCGCTGCTGAACTATCTCGACCGGCAGATGCTGGCGACGATGAAGACCTCGATGGTCGGCGACTTGAAGGACATTACCAGCGACGCACAGTGGGGCTTCATCCTGGCATCATTTAAGTGGGTCTATGCCGCGCTGAGTCCCATCGGGGGCTACATTGCGGATCGTTTTAGCCGGCGCCACGTCATTGCGCTTAGTCTGTTCACTTGGTCGACGGTGACGTGGCTGACGGGACACGTAACGACCTACAACGAACTCGTCGCGTCACGCGCGCTCATGGGCATCAGCGAGGCATTTTACATCCCGGCAGCGCTGGCGCTGATCGCAGACTTTCACACCGGCCCGACGCGGTCGCGCGCCGTGGGCTTACACCAAACGGGGATTTACATTGGACTGATTCTCGGCGGCTTCGCCGGACACGTCGCGGACTCGCCGAACCACGGCTGGCGCTGGGCGTTCAGCGCGGCGGGCTTGGTGGGCGTGGTCTATGCGTTCCCGCTGTTCTGGCTGCTGCGCAACCCCGCGCGGCCCGCCGACCCGGCCGCGCCTTCGCTCACACCCACGCGCGCGGCGGGCGAATTGTTTAGCAACCGCAATTACCTTCTGCTCGTCGCTTACTTCACGCTGCCCGCCATCGCGGGCTGGGTGATCAAAGATTGGATGCCGGTGATCCTGAAGGAGCAGTTCAAGCTCTCGCAGGGCGAGGCGGGCGTCATCGCTGTGCTCTACGTACAAATCGCAACCATCGGCGGCGCATTGCTGGGCGGCTGGCTCGCAGACATTTGGATGCGACACAGCGAGCGCGGCCGCATCTACGTGAGCGCCATCGGCATGACGCTGTTTCTGCCGGCGTTATTTGGGCTGGGCAACCCTGGCACGGTCTTCTTCGCCATTGTTTTCCTCATTCTGTTCGGCATCGGCTGGGGATTTTTCGACTGCAACAACATGCCCATTCTATCACAAATCGTCCGGCCCGAGCTGCGCGCTACAGGCTATGGCATCATGAACCTAGTGAGCATCTCTTGCGGTGGCTTCGGCGATTGGGGCTTTGGCGTGCTGAAAAGTCAGAATGTGCCGCTGACAATGATTTTCGGCTGCTTCACCGGTGTGGCACTGCTCTCACTGATGATCGTGCTACTCATCAAGCCGCCGTCGAAGGCGTGACGCGGCCCGCCTACTTCTTGGCTGGCGCGGGCGCGAGGGGGACGAACATGAACGAGCCGTCCGCCGCCTTGTATTCGAGTTTCATGCCGGCGGGCGCGGGCGGGAGCGCGGGAAGGAAGTTGGGCACCAGTTCACTCAGCTCTTTCGGCGGCCGGCTTTCGCTGGCCTCGAACTTCTGGATCGCGTCGATGAGTTTGGCCTGTTCCAGACGACCAAGGCTGGCCTTCTGCGCCTTGCCGATGGCGGCGATGTAGTCCAACGGCGCAGCGACGGGGTTGTCGCCCAGCTTCTGCTCCTTCTTTGGCTCAGCCTTGGGTTTGGGATCGTTGTTGCACGCAATGAGGGACAAGGTGACACCCAAGGCGAGCAGGGGGTGAAATTTCATGGCCGCACCGTAGCAATCTTCTGCGCGTAGCCAAGCGGATTCAGAATGCTTACCTCACGCCGACTGCCATTGTGCGATGGTGTCTTCGAGGCAGCGCTCAATCTCCTCGACGGAGGTGGTGAACTGGTAGCGGGTGAGCACTTCGTTCTGGCCGATTTGCGCGAGTTGGGCGGCGAGATTTGGCGTCTGGCTGAGTTCGAGCATCCGCGCGGCCAGCGCGGCGGCGTCGCCGGAGGGGAACGCGAGGCAGCTTTCCTCCGAGCGGAAGAGAGCCTCCGCCCCATAGCTCTGGTTTACGATCACAGGCAAGCCGCAGGCCATCGCCTCCAGCGGTGCGCCGACGAACAATTCCTCGCACTCGACCGGATAAATAAAGGCATCATGTGCCCGGTAGATCTGAGGCAAATCCCGTTGCAGACCGCTCGCGCGGAACTCGACGGGCATTTCGGCCTGCACCGCTTGCGTGCGGAGCTTGGCGAGCACCTCGGAACTGCCGCGCCCAAAGACGGTAAGCGTGGCTTTAACGCCCTGCGCACGGATGAGTTGAAGCGCGTCAATGGCCGTGGCGATGCCGGAGTGCGGAGTGAGCCGCGCAGCCACGAGGAATTTCCTGACCGGCGCATCCGCCGGTTTCAACTCGCCGTTGAAGAGCCGCGTGTCCACGCCTGGGTGGATCACCTTGCCATGCGCGACTTGAAAGCCAGCCGCAGCTGTGATGTCTCGCAGTGCTGGGCTGCTGAAGTAGAGATGGTGCAGCGCTGGCGTGCCGATGGAATTGGGTGCGACCTCGTCGGGCGTATCGCGGTCGAAGATGGCGGGCAGGCGATTGACGCCGGGGATGAGGAACGTGGGCGTGACGGCGTCCCACTTGGCGCGCTGGCCGGAGACTTCCAGGCTGGTGCGCTGCATTTTCTGCATCGCTGGAACCTTCTCGCGGTGCCACCAGGCGAGCCACGGATCATCGCGCAGCTCGTCGAGCCAAGAGTCTCCGATGCTAAAACAGGTCGGAACGCGCGTCCGGTGCAAGGTGACGAGCAGGGACTTGGACAGGCCGCGCAGGCTGCCAACATGGAGCACGTCCGGCGCGAACTCGATGATGGCCTCGCGCAGGATCGCGTTATTCCGCGCCTCTAGCTCGCGGAGGCTGCCCACGCCGGAGACCGCAGACTGATCAAATTTGCCATTGACGCGCAACTGCCGCTGTACGCGCACGTTTGAACCGACTCCCACTGCGTGCGTGGTGTGGCCCTCCTCGGAGACCAAGCCGCAAGTTGAGGTCAACACGTGTATTGTGTGGCCGCGTTCACTCAACGCCTCGGTGACATTTTGGCAGCGAAAATCTTCCGTATCCGCAAGGTGCGGCGGATAGAGGTTGGTGATGACGAGGATTTTCACCGTGCAGGGCGTGCTGGTCGGAGGCGGCCAGCAGAACCCAATGGTAATGCAGCAAAGAGCGCGGTTGCCTACTTAAGCTTCACGTCGAAGCAGAACAGGATTTCCTGATCGCGCAGATAAAGTTTGCCGTCACTCACCACCGGATGAGTCCAGACTTTGCCCTTGGGATTACGCTGTTCAGTCTGGGGCGTAAGTTTGAAACGACCCTTTTCGTTCCACCCTTTGTCCGAGACCTCAACGAGTGCCACGGTTCCACTGGCTTCCTCGAGGCAGTAAAACATGCCGTCGGCGCAATGAATCGCGCCTTTCTTTAAATTGTTGGCGGTCCACTTCACCTCACCGGTCTTGAAGTCCTGGCATGTCCAGCCACCCTTGTCGGAATGGCCGTAGAGTTTGTCGCCGACCAGAATCACGCCGCCATGATGGTTGATCATGTTCTGGTTGAAGTAAACGTCGCTGGTCTGGTTGTCGGCTGCTACTTTGACGAGCTTACAGCCGACGCCGTAGCCCGAAGTGATATAGACATGTCCGTCTTTAAAAATGGGTGTGGGAATGACGGCGGTCTTGCCGGGCCACTCGGACTTCCAGAGCACCTTACCATCCTTGGCGCTCACGCCGGCGACATTCTGCGAGGTGAGTTGGATGTATTGGCGCGTGCCATTGTGCGTAACCACGATGGGGGAGGAGTAATGCGCCCCGTCTGTCCAGCCAGTGCTCTGCCATAGCTTCTTGCCCGTGGCCCGATCGAGCGCGAGTAGAGTGCCTTGGCTTCCGCCCGGGGAGCAAATCACCTTACCCTCATCCACCAAAACAGACTCGCAATAACCCCAGCCCGGCGTCTTGCCGCCGAATTCGCGCATCGTCGTCTTCCAGACCTCCTTACCATCGGTAGCTTTAACCGCGAGCACACCGCCGTTGCCGGCCAGCGCAAATACCATTTCGCCATCCACGGTGGGCGTGGCGCGCGGACCATCACCCCAGCCGTTTTTGTAGATCGGCCCCACAGGAGTGGCCCACAGCTCTTTGCCGGTCTTCACGTCCACGGCAATGAGCAACTCGGTGTCACCGCGCAGTCCCATCGTGAACAGCTTCCCATTCGCAATAGCGTAGCCGGAGTAACCGAGGCCCACGTCTTTATTGATCCACGCGAGCTTTGGGCCACCTTCGGGCCAAGACTTGAGCAGGCCAGTTTCCTTTGAAATGTCGGCGCGGTCCGCGCCCCGCCACTGCGGCCAGTCGGCAGCGTTAACCACCAGCGCGGAGGCGATAAGAGTAGTGAGCCAAAGCGACGTTTTCATATTTAAGAAGAAGGGATGATTGATGACGGAGTTACTGACGGGAGGACAGCGAGAAACTTCATGTCGACGTCGGCCGAGACGTGATCGCCAATCAATTTGGCATTGGCTGACTAGGAACTACGCTCCGCGCCAGCGCGGACGGCTTCCAATTCCTCCCAGCGAATGAAAAGTTGGTTAAGCATCGCCCTGCGCTCGGCAAGGTTTGCCATGAGCTCATTTGTTTGTGTGGCGTGAACCTTGTGAAAGTCCGGCGCAGTAAAGAGATTCTCAATGCGCCCAATCTCCTGCTCGATTTTCAAGATTTCCGCCTCCATGCCTTCAAGCTCGCGGGTTTCCTTGAAGCTGAGTTTACGCGGCTTGCTCGCGGGCTGGGTGCGTGGCAGCGCATCCCTGCCGGGCGAGGGGTTGTCCGCTGACTTCTTCCCAACCCACGCGGCCGCGCTGGACACGGGCGCGGGTGAGCGGCGGCGCTTCTTCTCCGCATAGTAGTCGTAATCGCCTACGCTGTGAGTGATGCGCCCATCACCCTCGAAGGCAAGAATCCCGGTGCAGACGCGGTTGAGGAAGTAGCGATCGTGACTCACCACGAGCACGACGCCGGGGAACGCGATGAGCGCCTCCTCCAACACGCGCAGCGTGTTCAGGTCGAGGTCGTTGGTGGGCTCGTCGAGGATGAGGAAATTGCCGCCCTGCTTGAGGATGCGCGCAAGCAACAGCCGACTGCGCTCGCCGCCGGAAAGAAACTTTACCGGCAGGCTAATGCGATCATCAGCGAACAGAAAGCGCTTGAGATACGCGCGTAACGACAGCCTGCCGTTGCCCCAAATGACGAACTCCGAGCCGTCGCTGAGTTCGTCCAGCACCGTGCGATCCTCTCGCAGTTGCAGGCGCGACTGGTCCACGTAATTGAACCGGGTGAGTTGGCCGGTCTTCACCGTGCCCTCGCATGGCGGAAGCTCACCGATGATGGCCTTGAGCAATGAAGTTTTCCCCAGTCCGTTGCGACCGGCCACACCGAGGCGCTGACCGTTCTCGAAATTGTATGTGAAGTTGCTGAAAAGTCGTCGGCCGCCCAACTCAACGCCGAGGTTCGTCAGCTCGACAACGCGATTTCCGAGCGGCGGCGGTGGCGGGATGACCAACTCCATATCCTCTTCGATGACCGGCCCAGACTGGGCGGCGGTCTCATAGTAGCGCTCAAAGCGGTTCTTCTGCTTGCTGCGCTGAGCACGTGGGCCTTGGCGGACCCAAGCGAGCTCTTTTTCAAGGAACATCTGCCGCTTGTGCTCAACGACGGCTTCCGCACGCTGCCGCTCCGCCTTGGCTGACAGATATTCTGTGTATCCGCCTTCGTAGGAGTAAAAGCGGCCCTCATGCAGCTCGACGGTGAGATTCGTCACGCGGTCGAGGAACCAACGGTCGTGCGTAACGACGAGAAACGCACCGCCGAAGTTCTCGAGAAATTCCGCGACCCACTCGATGGATTCGGGATCGAGATGGTTCGTTGGCTCGTCGAGAATGAGCAGGTCCGGCCGTGCGACAATGGCCCGGCACATGGCCACGCGGCGCTTCTCGCCGCCGGAAAGGGTGCCGATGTCACGGTCGCCGGGTGGTGTGTTGAGATGCGACATCGCGGTGGCGATGCGGGAGTCCAAGTTCCAACCATCAAGATGAGCGATGCGATCCTCTAGTTCAGCGTGACGCGGCGAGTGGCCGGGCAGCGACTCAAACTCTGCAACAAGATCGAGCACGTGCTTCGCCCCGTCACGGATGTTGGCGAGCACGTCCTTGGCCGGGTCGAGCGTAAACTCCTGCGAGAGGTAACTGACAACCAAGCCGCGCCGCGCAGCCACTTCGCCGGCGTCCGGCGTGCGCAGGCCGGCGAGCAATTTGAGGAACGTGGATTTGCCTGCACCGTTGCGACCGACGAGGCCGACGCGGTCGCCCTCATGCAGCGCGAGCGTGGCGTGGTCAAGGATGACCCGGTCATTGAACGCGACGACAAGTTCATTGGCCGTCAACAAGGCGGGGGCGGAATCACTCACAAAATCGAGAACTCTCCAAGCCGTTCAATCAAACGTCACCACGCGCAGGCCGGTCTTGGCCCGCACAGTTTCCGCCATGCACTCCAGTTCCGCTTTCGTTAGCCGGCCGCAAAACGGCTCGGGCGTCGGGCGGGCGATGGTGTAAAGATGGACTTCGCGGATTTGCGCGCCGTCGTGAACCAACTCCCCGAGACGGGAGCAATACTCACCTAGCTCCGTGGATGGCATTGGCTCTCCGTGCAGGCGCAGGAACAGACTTTGAATGATGATAGGGCGCGTGCGTGCGGTGAGCAGCAAATTGTGCAGGATGCGGTCGAGCCGAATGGCGGTGCGATTGACGAGCTTGTAATAGCTCGCGGTGCCGGCGTCTAATTTTGCCCATACTTCGCCTTGGTTCGCGTCCATGATCTCCAAGCCGCGCCGCACACTGGTGGTGTCGAGGCCAGCGGCATCGGTGATGAGTACAAGCTTGGTTTGGGCTAGGCCCTCGGCACGCTTTACCCCGGCGGCCACGCGCACGCATTCGTCGAAGTTATGCAGCATGGTCGGCTCGCCGTCGCCGCTGAAGGCGATGTCGCGCGGCGTGCGCGTCAGTTCCGGCGTCACCTCGTCGAACTTCGGCTCACGGGCGAGACCGCCATTGCGGGCGAAGCGGATCATTTCGATCAGCTCTTCATGAAGCTGGTCGAGATCTACGACGGAGGTTTTACCGGGCGTTTTTCGATCCACCTCACAGTAAACGCAATCGAAGTTGCACTTTTTATCTGGGTTAAGATTGATGCCGATCGACAACCCACCTGAGCGCCGCGAGATGACGGGATAAACGTAGGTAAAGTCGCGGTAAATGCGCGTGTGGTCGCGCACGGCAGCAAGCGTGTTGGAAATGGCGGCGGCTGGCTCCGGCATGCGGCCAATGTAAGCGCGGCGGCGGCGCGGGCAAGCCGCCAGTGTGGGAGCCGCCTTTACGCTTGCAAAGCCCCCGCTGCCGCGCACGCTCGCGGCCCTTATGTTGAAGGCCGGAATCGTCGGCTTGCCCAATGTCGGCAAGTCCACCCTTTTTAATGCTGTCACCCGCACTCGCAAGGCTGAGGCGGCCAATTACCCCTTCTGCACCATCGACCCCAACGTCGGCGTCGTGACCGTCCCCGACGAGCGGCTCGCAGTGCTGCAGAAAATCGCCAAGACCAACGTCGTCATCCCGGCGGCTATTGAATTCGTGGATATCGCCGGCCTAGTCAAGGGCGCGAGCGCAGGCGAGGGCTTGGGAAACAAATTCCTCACCCACATCCGCGAGGTGGACGCCATCGTGCAGGTCGTGCGCTGTTTTGAGGACGCGGACATCCACCACGTCTCCGGCAGCGTGGATCCCGTGCGCGACATTGAGGTGATTAATACCGAACTAGTATTGGCCGACCTCGAATCCGTGAAGAAGCGACGTGAGAAAATCCATCGTGACGTGAAGCGAGGAGATAAAGCCGCCGTGGCCGAGGATGCCGTTCTCGCAAAGTTCGAGCCGGTGCTCAACGAGGGTAAGCTTGCACTCTCCGTCCAGCTCACGCCCGAGGAAAAAATCATCGCCCGCACCTTCTGGCTGCTCACGGACAAGCCCACCATCTTCGCCTGCAACGTGAAGGAGTCCGACCTCGCCACCGCCGCCTCAAACGCTTACGTGCAAAAAGTCCGCGACTACACGAAGACACATCTGGCCTGCGAAGCTACCGTCATCAGCGCGCAAATAGAGAGCGACCTGATTGATCTCTCGCCTGACGAAGCGAAACAGTTCCTCAAGGAATTGGGTGTAGACGAGAGCGGTGTGGGCGCGCTCATCAAGGCGACTTACCATTTGCTCGGCCTGCGCACCTACTTCACCGCCGGGGAGAAGGAAGTCCGCGCGTGGACGATCCATGCCGGCGACACCGCGCCCAAGGCGGCAGGCGTCATTCACTCGGACTTCGAGCGCGGCTTCATCAAGGCGGAAACGGTGGCTTACACCGACCTCGTAGACTGCGGCTCTGTCGCACACGCGCGCGAGAAGGGCCTCTACCGCATGGAGGGCAAGGAATACGTCGTCAAGGACGGCGACGTGCTGCTGTTCAAGTTCAACGTATAGGGGCCCCAAACTCGCTCTTTCGAGCTGGGCGAAAGCGAGTGTGTTGCTTGAAAGACCTGCTTGGAGTTGCCCTGGTGGCTGTGCCGGAGAACATCGGGCAGGACATGCCTGCGGAGTGACGGCTTGCCGACCCGCTTTCCCCTGTTACCGTCCACGCGATGAGTTTCGTCGCCGAATTTGACACCCTGCCTTCGGACGCGCTGGAGGGTTTAGCCCACGCCGCATCGCCAGCGAAAGTGCAAACCGCGCTAGGACGTACGCGACCAACGCTGGAGGATTTCGCCGCATTGATTTCGCCAGCCGCCGCCGAGTCGCTGGAACTGCTCTGTGCGAGGTCGCAGTCGCTGACTCAGCAACGCTTCGGCAAGGTCATCCGGCTTTTTGCGCCGCTTTACTTATCCAACGAGTGCATCAACAACTGTGCTTACTGCGGCTTTTCTCGTGACAACCCGATCCTGCGGGTGACGCTCGCGATCGAGGAGGTTCAGCGCGAGGCACAAGCACTGCTTAAGCAAGGCTTTCGTAACTTGCTGCTGGTCGCTGGCGAGCACCCGAAGTTTGTCTCGGGCGATTACCTGGCCGCCTGCGTGCGCGCACTGCATGAGCAGTGGCCTAGCCTCTCGCTTGAGATCGGGCCAATGGAGACAGCGGAATACCGGCCCATCGTAGCGGCGGGCGCGGAGGGTCTGGTGGTTTATCAGGAGACTTATGACCGCGCCGTGTATGAACAGATGCATACGGCCGGGCCGAAAAGAAACTTTGACTGGCGACTGGAAACGGCCGAACGCGCGTACACAGCTGGCTTCCGGCGACTAGGCATCGGCGCCCTTTATGGGTTGGCGGATTGGCGACGCGAGGCGATTTCCGTCGCGGCGCACGCGCTATATCTGTTGCGGCATTGTTGGAAAGCACAGGTGACCATCTCGCTACCGCGTCTGCGTCCTTGCGCAGGGGAGTTTGAGCCGCTGACTACGATGTCCGATCGCGAACTGGTCCAACTGGTTGCCGCGTTCCGCCTGCTTTTGCCAGACGTGGGCCTCGTGCTCTCAACGCGCGAGTCGGCCCGGCTGCGCGACGGACTTTTTCCGCTAGGCATCACGCTCGCCAGCGCGGGCAGTCACACTGAACCGGGTGGTTATACAGGTGCAGGCCGAGAGAACATCCACCGGACTGAGCGTGGACGTATTGTCGAGCTGACATCAGGCGCAAGCGAGTGGTCCACAACGGCGGGCCGCTCTACGAACGCAACAGGTCAGTTTGAAATTGCTGACGAACGTTCGCCAGAAGAGATTGCTGCCCTCATCCGACGGCTTGGCTATGAACCGGTCTGGAAGGACTGGGATGCAGCGCTGAGCGCCTGACCATGAACTGGTTGCTCCTTATCGCTGCTGCAAATCGTAACCCATGGCAGCGGCCATCAGTAGCAAGTTCTCCGAGCGATCACACTGACGGCCCACGATGATTGATAGAAAACGCTCCACCCTCAGGGACAATGAGGCGCAAACCAACGCAGTAACCGCAGCCGTAAAAGGGACTCGCCAGACGCTGCGATACGGAAAGAATTAAACCGTATGTCTCCCTCACACGTCATTGCTAATGGCCGCGAGGTCGTTACCAGTTTTCCCTGCACGGTGGAGCAATTCCTCCTATCGCAGCGATTGCTCCCGCGGAGTGTAGTGGTGGAGCACAACGGCGAGGCGGTATCGCCCTCGGACTTCGCTGCCAGGGAACTGCGGTCTGGTGATTACCTCGAAATTGTCCGCGTTGTCGCCGGCGGCTGAGGAGCGGACGCCCGCTACTTGACTGCCTGCTGAAACTCATCGAGGGGAACATATTCTTAGTAGTGAAATTTTTGTGCTTCGTCCTGCCGAAAAGTTCGACATTACGCAATTCCTACCGCAGGTGGCTTCGCGGCCGGTAACTTTTCCTAAACGGGCTGACTGAAATCTCACTGGCTGTCGCAAGTTGCACAGCGTCGAGGAACGCTGCGCTTCTAAGAATCGTGCAGTGGCAGTCTGAATCGACTACAATCCCCGCGTGCAAGACTGGCTCGCGGCAATCCTCCTCGGCATCGTCGAGGGCGTCACAGAGTTCCTGCCGATTTCCTCCACCGGCCACCTGCTGCTCGCCGAGCATTGGCTCGGATTGAAAAAGGAGCACTTCCTCAGGTCAGATTTCTTCAACATTGGCATCCAATCCGGCGCGGTGCTGGCGGTCATCGCCGTGTTCTCGACGCGGGTAAAGGAGTTCGCCACGCGTTTCACCGAACCGACCACGCGGGAATACTTGCTAAAAATTGCTGGCGCCTTCGTGGTAACGGCGGTGGGTGGGCTAGCGATGAAGAAGTTGGGGCTGAAATTGCCGGAAGAGATTGGCCCTATCGCATGGGCCACGCTGATCGGCGGCGTGCTGTTCCTAGTCGCGGAGCGCTGGCTAAAGGAGCGGCCAGCCGTTGGGGACATCACGTGGGCCATCGCACTAGCCATCGGCGTGGGGCAACTCGTGGCCGCCGCGTTCCCCGGCGCGTCCCGCTCTGGCACGACCATCCTCGCAGCACTCTTGCTGGGCTTGAGCCGTCCGGCAGCAACGGAGTTTTCCTTCTTGCTGGGCGTGCCGACGCTGCTGGCAGCGGGCGTTTACTCGGGCTACAAGGCACTCAAAGATCCCGGTGCTCCCCCCGTTGATTGGAGTCTTTTTGCGCTGGGGACGGCGGTCTCCGCAGGCACGGCCTTTTTGACTGTGAAATGGCTGCTGCATTTTATCCAGCAACACACTTTCGTGGTCTTCGGATGGTACCGAATTTTATTGGGAGCAGGGCTTCTGTTGTGGGGAAGATAGCTAACCACACGCCACGCCAACAAACCTGACAGCAAGGCAATAGATCGCTAGATCAGCTCCTTGATGATCCGTCCGTTGTTGGTGATCATCATCGGACGTCCCTCAGCGGTGTGCATTTCGGACTGCGGGTCCAAGCCAAGCAAGTGGTAGAGCGTCGCAGCCATGTCTTCCGGGCCGTAAGGAGTGTGTGCGGGCTGCGCGGCCCACTTGTCGCTAGCGCCAATGATGCGTCCACCTTGGATACCACCCCCGCCCATGAGTACCGTAAAGCACGGCCCCCAGTGATCGCGGCCAGCGTTCTTGTTAATCTTGGGCGTACGGCCAAACTCGCCGGTTATCAACACAAGGGTGCTGTCCAACATTCCACGATCCGACAGGTCGCGGAAGAGGGTGGCCATGGCGGCGTCGAGCTTGGGTAAGAGCGCATTCTTCAGCGTGGTAAAATTGCCGTCGTGCGTGTCCCAGTTGGCATGGTCCACGGTCACACAGCGCACCCCACTCTCCACGAGCCGGCGGGCGAACAAGCAAGACTGACCGAGCGTGTTGCGCCCGTAGTCATCGCGGAGCTTTTCCGGTTCAGCACTGAGATCGAAGGCTTTTTTCGCGTCGGGCGAAGTCATCAGGTCGAAGGCGCGTTGACTAAAGACGCTGACGTTACGCGGCCCGGCGTTGGCCTTGGCTTCAGCGGCCCTCTGGTAGCGGTCCACTTGGGCGAGGAGTTCGCGGCGAGCTTCCAACCGTTTGGTCTCGACCAATAGCGGGGGAGCAAGGTCGGGTACCGTAAAGTTAGGTGCGCTCGGATCGGTCTCGATCACGAAAGGCACGGCTGCCGCACCGAGGTAAGCGGAACTGCCGCTCGGATGCATGCCCGGCAAGCAAACGTAAGGCGGTACAGAGCCGCGCGGACCGAGCTTCTGCGCGAGCACAGAACCGAAAGCGGGATGATGATTGTTGGGCTTAAGCCCGCCGTTAAAGCCCGCCGACGGGTGAAAGCCCGTGAGCATATAATGATCAGCCGGCCCATGATCCGACGACCGGTGAGTAAAGGAACGAACCTGCGAAAACTTATCCATCACGCGGGCCACGCGAGGTAAGTGCTCGCAAACGTGAACTCCGGGCAAATTCGTGGGAATTTCCTTAAAGTCGCCGCGCACCTCAACGGGCGCTTCGGGCTTCATGTCAAAGGTATCGATCGTGCTCAGGCCGCCCTTAAGAAAAACATAAATTAGCGACTTATCCTTAGCCGCTGCCTCGGCCAACAAGCGACTAAGGGAAACTTGTGCACCAAGCACGCCAGCTGCACCGATGCGGACAAAATCCCGGCGGGTAAAGCCATCACAAAAGGCAACAGGGCGGTGCATATCCAAAGGAAATAGACGGGCGGTGTTTAGAGCAATTCAACGGGATGCCAGCTCAACCGAACTCGCCCGTTTCATGACAAAGTCCACGGTGATGCCTTCTTTTGGCTTCAGGACCGGCCTTAGGTCGGCGACGGCTTTAGCCCAATCGGCCTCGTTTAACTCCACGCTCGGGACCGGCTCCTACCGCAACGAGGCGTTACCTTCGGCATCGACTTGCCAGTTTCTCTTGGCTACTGCGGCCGACATGATGTGTACGTTCTTGAAAGCCTTTTGAATCAGTAGTAGCGGAGTTGCGGCGTCCGCGTGCGAGCTTGAGATCAGCTCCCGCTGGCAAAACTGATCAGCTAGGCCGACCTCACAGAATCGAACGCCGAATACCGAGAGGCATCGTGTATTGGGTGGTGAGGCTTCCGTCCTTGCGTTGGCAGAGGACTCGCACACGCTGAACACGTCAACGCAACGTCTCGCTGCGGCTGGCTGGCTTGGAGCTTTCGAGTGTGACCTTGCCGATGCGTGCCTGGCCGGGGGCGGCCAGCGTGAGGGTGGCTTGCTTGCCCCCACGCACGCGGATCGCACCCGCGGTTCCTTGGAACGAAACATTGCCATCGGGGGTCGCGAAAGTTTCTGGAGCCGGGGGCGGGAGCGCCTTGGGATCAAACTTTTGAGCATCGCCGGAGCAGATCCACCAGGTGGCCTTGTCCCAGCCGCGGGCAAGCTGGTTGCCCAATGGCTCGCCGCGCAGGAGTGACTCGCGCAGGTCCCACTGTTTACCGGCGCGGTCCTTCACGACCATTTCGGCGAGCGTGGTGTCCCACCAGTTGGCGTTCTCGCCCTCTCCCGGAAGGACGACCAAGCGCAGCAGGTCGCCCTTGGCCACGGTGGCGTTTTCGGCACGGAGCACGAGGTTGGTGCCGCCGTTGTCGAGCGCGCCCCGCGCGAGCACGGTCGCGCCGTGCCGCAACTCGGCGAGGATGCCATTGCCGCCGCCGTTGTTTCCGTCCCGCAGGCGCACCTCGACGTTGACGGTGCCCGCCACGGGACTTTGCCACACGGCGGTCACGGGATTCGTTGGCCCGGGATGGAGGGCAATTGAGCCGGCGGGAACGACCAAGGTGCGATCCACCAGCGCGTTTTTGGTCGGGTTCACGGTGAGGGTCAGTTGCGGATCGCCGGACATGGAGAGAATGGTGATGCCGTCCTTTGTCGAGAGGTCGCGCAGGGGCTTAAGTGTCTTGCCGTCGCCGACCGGTTGGGGCGGCGCGTCCGGTGCGACGAGGACGTAGTCAGTGCCGGCGGGAGATTTCACCGCTGCGATGCGTCCATCCGCGAACCAGGTCACGGTGGGTGGCGGCTCCTGCTTGAGCCGCGGATAAAGGAGCGCGGTCAGCGTGCCCCGCGACGGCAGCGTCGCCACCAACGCCGTCTGACGCGTCTCCGTCGGACCTTCCTTCCCGTCGCGCCGGCCCATTCCCTTCTGAACGGTGGACTCGGTGGCCGTCGCCAGTCGGCGGGGCTCGTGCAGAAACACATCCAAGTCCACGTCGTCCTCGCCCTCGACCGTTGCCCCGCGCTCGTGCAGCACAATTCCTTTCGTGGTCAACCACAGCCGCCACGTCGCGGGCTCGGGAGCATCATGGGTGTCCCGCAGCAGGAAGAAATTTGGCCCGAGCGGGTCGGCATCCTTGACCAGCGCGATTTGCCGCCGCCACACGCCTTTGCGGCCGGCGACATAGTCCAACGCCGATGCCGGGGCGAAGGCCTCGATGCGCATGAGCGCGTCCGTGCCCAGCGCCGGCGAGGTCACTTGGCTGTGCCATTGCGCGGCGTGCCGCCCGATGTAACCGAAATCATCCGCGAGCAGGCGACCCTTGCCCCACAGGACAATGCTTCCGGAGTCGTGGTCGTAGTGGTCATGGTTCGAGCCGGCGATGAGGTGCAGGTAAGTCTCGCGCTCGGTCCCGTAGGAATTGCGCAGCACGACTCCGGTATTGCGAAACCATTCGCTGCCGTAAGCCGGGGCCTTCGGAGCAACGCCGTGGGATTTTAGCAGCCCTTGATATCCAGCGAAGGTGCCGAACGGGCCGAACAGGCCGATGGCCGGCGAACCATGTTCGTCGCACATCCATTGCATCTGCGCAGCGAACTCAGGATCGCGCTGCTTCCACAGACCAGCGACGATGCCGAACATTCCCGTGCCCTCGCCCATGTAGGTGTTCCCGATGGGCGGATAGTGGCGGAATCCCCCGGTGCGCCGGTCGCGCGGGGTTGAAATTTTAGCCAGCCACTCGATGGCCTTGCGGGCGCGCAGATCATGAACGTGGTCGCCAAAGCCCGCGCGCGAGGCCACGAGAAAAGCGCCGAGCATGTGATCCAGCGCCACCATCGCGTAGTGCGGGGCCTCCAACCAACCGCCATCCTCATCGGACCATGCCTGCAACTGATGCTGGAGCTCCCTCAATCCGCGCTCCGCCCAAGACTTCGCCTGGGGATGCGACGGAATAAGCGAGGCCAGAGCCGTCTGATACAGCGCCACGGTCGTGGTCATGTTCGGGTTGGCGGCGAACCCTCGAGCAGGAGACCAGTAATCATCCCGCGTGACGGTGTAGCCCAGGAAAGCCAGTTGCGCGAAAGTGCGCTGCCGTTGTTCCGGGGTGAGGACATCGCTCCCCAGGACTGCGTCGGTCAGGTTGATGGTCGGCAGCAGCAGCACGGACAGCATGTGCGGCGCGACGCCAAGCGTCACGCGGGAGTCTTGTTCCAGCAAATCCTTGTCCACGATCTGCTGGAGCCACTCGCGGCTTTTCTGCGCGAGGGCACGCCCCAGCGCGGGATCCTGCGAAGCGAAGTAAGCCAGCAACGGAGCCTCGATGTTGTATTTATCGATGGGTTGATCCGAAACCCAGCGCCGGACTTGCGCTGGGTCATTCTTCAGGCCGCTCCGGAGCGCCGGCAAATCCTGTTTGCCGACGAACAGGCGCGGGTAATTCGACACGTCACCGGGCCATTCGAGGACGTAGTCCTTCACCTCATCCAGCGGGAAATCGCCGTGCTTGATCAGATACTTCTGCGGCAGCGGTGCCACCCGGACATCCTTCGCTGCCAGCGGTGCCACTGACTCTGCCAGTGGCGGAGTGCCCAGCATCCAGCGGCGGGCGCCGCCGCCAAGCGGTAGTTGCAGAGACACCATGCCCGCCTCGGCCATCGCGGGGACGAGCGGACTCAACTGCGGGGCCTTCCCCTTCCAATCCGGGTCACGCCACAAGCTGGGGCGGAGCGCGCCCACCATCAGCAAATCACCGTCCTGGCTCCCGGGCGCGGCGGCGCCCGGCGTGTAGAGGGCAAACCAGTTGCCCTGCCGCACATTCACAAACCAGCGGAGCCAAGGCTCCAATGCAAAAGCCTGGCCCGGTGCAATCTGCCAAGAGTCCACCTTGCCCAGTTGATTCATCCCGTGGCGATGCAGCAAATGACTCGGCCGAAAAGCGTCACCGCCCAGCGGCAGCCGCAGGGTGCCTCCCGCTGGCGCATCCAAACTTTCCTCCACCAAGATGACCGGCTCGCGGTTCATCACGCGCAACGTCAGCTTCCAGGTTCCCTGGTCAGCGAACGTGATGTGACACACCGCCTCCGCAAACACAGGCCCGCGGGCGGTCAACTCCACACGATACCCAGTCACCTCCGCCGCGCCCTCCAGCGTGGCCCCCGTCGTCCACTTGCCCGAACGCAGCCGGATGCCGCTGATGGGAGCCTCCTTGCCCTGCAACTTCTTTCTCAGCGCAATGCCGACCAGCGAGTTCCCCAGCCGCATACCGTCCTTGCTGTCCTCAACTTTCAAGTCGGACGCGGGTGGCGTCCCTTGATTAGACAGGCGATAACCTTGCCGGGCACCCGGCGACAAGGTCACTTGCAGCGCGAGTCGGGGTTTTCCGTCCGCCTCAAACACCTGCCCAGCCACGGTCTCCCCACTGGGGCCAGTGAAGCGCGGTGAAGCCTTGAACTGACCCGCCTGCGCCGCGCTCAGGGGAAAGGTAACCATCTCATTCGTCCAGCCGCGCCCGAGGTGCTCACGCAAGACAAACTCGTCAGCCGCCTGCGCAACCTGAAGCATGGCCACACCCAAGGCGGCCGCCAAGATGACCCGAATTCCGAAGCCGAACGGGAGCCGCAGACGAGGAGCGCGGCATTCATGCTGCAGAAACGTGCGGGGTCTGCCAGCCGCCCCCAGGCACTCGTTCTTCCCGGCCTTCTGCGGCGTGAACGCCGCGCTCCCTCCGCTTCCTGGGCAGCCCGGCTGTTTCCGACTTCCGAATTCAGGTTGAATCGGTGGGAAAGCTGTCTGGTTTAAGGTCTCAATGCTCGGCTGATGGATCGCAGGGGCTGGCTGAGCATTTACTGATTCTCGCATACGATGTGTCTCCGATTTCCAAATGCATCACCAAACAGCTTCCCGAACCCGTCGGCGGACGCTACTTCACGCGCCTCCCGGACTTCATGCCAGTGACAGAAACGAGTGGCATGTCGCGCGGTCAACCTAGGGAGTGAGCGCGTGGGGCTCCACCGTGAGTTGGCAGTCGGACAGCCGGAAGAGTGGGCACATTCATCGGCCGAGACCTCGAGCTACTTCATTAGCAGCAGGTAATCCGATCCGTCTAAATCCAGCGCCAGTGTTGCCACGCCGCCTGCGAATTCGACCGGCACCGGCTTCTGCTGCCGGACCGAACGAACCGATCGGGGAGCCGCCGATACGCGAACTTGGAGCTTCAGGCCGGGGATCGGAGCACTGCTCCAGTTCAACACGGTGACCAGAGTGCCTTTGGGATGGTCCATGACGACAGCCTCGACTTGCGGGTTGGAAGCGATGGCGGCCTGCACGACTGGCCGGGCGTTGACCCCGAGCCGCACAAGTTGCAGGGCCGCCGCATCCGTCGGGACCGGGTTGTAAACCTGTTTCCGCCCACCGCGGGGCCAAGGTTGCAACTTGACACCGGTTTTCATGTAAGTGTTCCCGGCCAGGGTGCCGACCGCGAAAACTTTTCCTTTCCCGTGCTCGCGGACGGTCACCGCAGCGCTACCGTCGGTCCATGTGCCCAGCACCTTCGCCTGATCGGGCACGAGCTGCTGGCGCATGCCGATGGCTTCGACCTTCTGGCCGTCAAACGTGAGTGTGTCGATGGGAGGGAGCAGCGGGAGTTCAAGCAAGGTGCGGATGACGATGGCGTTTTTTTGCGTGGTCACCGACTTTAGGCCAAGCAGCTTGAGCATGGCCGGTTCGGGTTCGCCGAACTGATTGAGATGTCCCAGGCCGGCTGTCGCGTAAAGGACGCCTCCGGCCTGCACCCATGCGTCGAGCTTGGGCAAGATGCGGCGATCGATCCATTCGCCCGCGAAGTAAACGACATCGAACTGTTTGAGTTCGTTGCGCTCCACAATGTCGTCCTCGGTGATCACATCCACGCGATGCTGGGCGTGCAACAAGGCGAGATACAGCATCTGCTGATCCTTGCGGCAGAGGATCTGGTTCAAGGTGGCAGGCGCATTGCGGCAGCGGCTGGCCAGCGGATCCTGGGCTTTGGGAAGATTGAGGCGCGCCTCGTTGAAGTCGGTCGCCTTACCGGTCACGACCGCGACCCGGGCCGGACGCAGCTTGCCGCCGACCGCCAGGGCCTCGGCTTCCGCGGTGTCGTAAATCGAGTCGTGGATGGCTTGGAAGGTGTCATGGTAACCCCACGCCACGAAGTTTTCGGTGAAGCGTTCCTCCGGCGCGACCCAGAAGCTGTCAATGTGCCGGCCGCCGTAGCCGATGGTCGCGAGGGTGTCGGTCCGGAGGAGCGGAGCGATCTGGCCGGGTGCGTGGGGCATGCAATAGAAATGGATGGGCTGCTGGTTATACTTAACGCCGCAGCGGGCCTGGGCCAGCATCCAGGACATCGCCTGCGGAGCTTCCGGGACGCTGAAGATGTAGTCCTCCGCCCAAAACATGCTCATGCCGTTGTGCTTGAAAATGTCCACCCACTGGAAAACCGGGCCGTAGCACAACGCGAGGTGGTGGGGTGAGTAGTTCGCTCCAGTAAGGATGTGCGGGCCAAAGGCTTCGCGGGCAATGGCCGTGCTCTCACGATACACGGCGAAGCGTTCCTCCTCGTTGAAGAGATTGGAATACCAGACCAGCCGCGCATCGCCCTGCTGCAGGAGCGTGGCCTGATCAGGCGGGGTGCCAAGTTCGGTCGCAGTAACTCCGCGGGCCTTCAGCCAGGCACGAAATTTGGCCAGGTTGGCTGGATCCTTGAAGTTGATGGAGCCGAGGCTGATCTCGTCGCCGAAGCTGACGATCCGTTGTTTCGATTTGTCCGGCATGGACGCGGCGAACTTGCGAATGGCGTCGGCGCCGAAGTAATGGTTGCCTACATCGCGCCAACCCGTGGACTCGTAGGCCGCGGGCAACTGCGTGTTGTAACCGAGGGCATGTTTAAGTTCGTGCACCCAGGGTTCATTACCAACGAAGCTGCCAAAGAAGAGGATATCCTTGGGCTTTTTCCCGCCATTAGCTTTCCGCGAAGATTTCAAGAGCGTGACGATCTCCGCAGCATGCTGGCGACTCGACTTCACCTTGGCCGCCTGGTTCCAAGTCACGTCGATGGGGACTACGACACTTTCGCCACTGGCCACCTGCACATCGCCGACGACATCTTGCCCAGACGCACCGCGGGCGAATTGCAGGGGAATCGACGCCGCGCCTTTCAACGACACGGTCAACCCTTCATCATGAACAAGGCGGCAGAACGGCCCGATGTTGAACCATGGGCTCCACTGCCCCGGTGCGACTTCGGCGTCTGGGAACTGGGCGGTCGCACCGCCGTAGTTGGGCTGGTAATGCCCGGCGCGGCTGACGGACAGCTTCGCCGGGGCCTGGGTGGTGTTCTGGAAGCGGGCATACAAGCGCGTCGCCGCAAGCGCTTCTAAGGTGAACGGGCTGCCGACACCGTAAGGTTTGAAGCCTTGATAGGTGTCGCCCGGCTCCGTGGTGAGCACCACGAAATCCACGAACCGATCCCCGGCGGGCTGGGCGTTGGCAACCGCAGTCAGGCGAACCTCGACGGGGCCTGCGGCGAGCTGGACCATGGTTTTCGGGGCTTCCGCCGCATCGTGATCCACGCCCCAAGGCCACCAGAGTTCGTCGCTCTGTCCGCTGAAACTCCACAACCTCTCGGTGCCGCCCTTGCCGTACAGGTGAGAGAAAACCACCTTGCCACCCTGAGACAACTCGATCCGGTGCAGGTAGTGAAAGTAGGGCGGCGCCTGATACTTGCTCCAGACGCGATATTGCCCCGCGCTGGCAACGGTCAGCGTCTGCGTGGCGACCGAATCAACACTCGTGGCCGGCGCGCCCAGCAGTCCGCCGTGCGTGGACCACGCCCCACCATAAGTGTGGCTGGCGTAGCTGTCGTTCTGATGGACAGCCTTCCAGCCCTTCTGATCGAGCGGCTTGAATTGTTCGCCTTCCGCGATCAACACCTCGGCGGCTGGCAGCCGCGTCGCAACCAGAAGACCGATTAGCAAGGCTTGGGAGGATAAGAGCTTAGTCATAAAGTTTGTGCGACGAGGGCATCGCCGCAACGAAAAGGGAACGGTGCGATCATCAGGAGACATAAAAACGACGGTCTTGATCTACGAAGATGGAGTCAAACTAAAAGACCCATCAGAGCTTAATTTGGGGAGGCTCAAGAATTGGGGAGAAAAAGCATTCACGGCAGATTCGTTCTTCATTTTCTTGCGCATCTGCAACGCCCGTTGACCTACCCTACACTGACAAGAAGTTGCTTTTGACGCGCTGCACAGTTCACTGAGTTTATGAAGGCAAAAGTAAAAAATGGGTTTCCGCCGAGGATTTGTCAGCGCTGCGGCCTTGAATTCGAATGGCGTAAAAAATGGGCCAGAGACTGGCAAAATGTGAAATACTGTTCCATGCGCTGTAAAGCTGGCAAATAGGCGCATCCACCCAAAAATAGGTGCTGGCAGAACTCTGCCAATTCGAAGCTGTCTGAATTGGGGCGAAAAACAAACTAAGCCCGGATGACTTTTTGCCTTTGTTGGATCTCCCCGCCCCAACCGGTCGGAACGAAGCTGCCCCTCGCGAAGAAGGACAGTCGGTACAAATCCGCACCGGCGGGCAGCACCTTGTGCCTATTTAGCGGTGATGCGTTCGATCATCCACCACAGCCCCATCGCGGCTATTGCGAGTGAACCGGGGACCACGACAAACTTGCGGTATCTTTCCGCATCGCTGATCCAGGTGGTGGCCAAGAGCGCGCCGCCGATCACAGCCAGTTGGCCGAGTTCCACCCCTAGGTTGATCCCCAACAAGCCGACCACGAGAGAGGAGGTGGAATCCAGCCGGGTGGCCATGGCCCCAGCAAAGCCAAGCCCATGGATCAGTCCGAAGACGAAGACGACGAGCAAACGCCGGTGGGTATAGTCCTTGAAAAATACGTTCTCGAGGGCCACGACCACGATGCTGGCGGCAATGACTGCCTCTACTAGCGTGGAAGGAAGTTTTACATAGCCCGCCGAGGCAAGCCACAGCGTGAGCGTGTGGGCGACGGTAAAAGTGGAAACCTGCAGGACAAGCGGCTTCAACTTGCGGGTCAGGAGGAAAACCCCGAGCACGAAGAGGATGTGGTCTAACCCCTCCGGGATGACGTGGGCAAAACCGCGCTTAATCTCGGACCAGAAGAGTGACAACCAGTCGCTCGAGGTCGCCTTCACCCCCACGGAACCCTCGGTACGCCCGCCGGGTTTCGGGGAAATCCCCTGCTCCGTAAGATCGAGCGTGAAGCTGGTTTCGCCAGGGTAAAGCACTGCGTATCGTTCGATCTGCTTGCCACCTATGAAGTTTACGAACATCACATTAAGTGGCACGCCGAGCTTGCCGGCGGTCAACGGCAGGGCCTCGATCCGATACCCCGTCATGCCAGCTATCACTTGCGTTTTCCAAGAGCCGACCAACACAGTTTCATCGCCTTTGAGCAGGTTGGGATCGTCCGTCTCAAACGGGATACCGCCATCCCCGAGCTTCTTAAACTCCCAGACAAGCTTTGGCTTTACCTCCCCGATCGGGTCAAAAAAGAACCGGAGTCGCTGCCCGACAAACAACTCGGCTGTATCCTTCATCTGCTGGACTTTTTCAGGCGCGAGGCTCTCGATTGCCGCTTTTTGATAGTAATTTACGGACTCCGGGTCATTGGTGAATCCCCGCGGGTCCACTTCGATGCGTATCTCAGCGCTCCCATCCAAAGCAAAATAGGAGCGTACGGGGAGATCCGGCACCGGATGCGACCGGGCGATGCCCGCGACACAAAGGAGCAATAAGGCAGGCAAAAGGTTCAACCGACTAGACTTACGAAGTTGATTCATTGTCAGGAAGGATACGATCCAAGAATGGCACCTGAGCGACAAAGGTGGCAAGCTCCGTGTCGATATACCCCAATTTGCGAACCTCAAACGGCAAAAATAATCCTTGCAAATGAGACGAGCCAAAAGGACTGTGCTCTTATCTGGGGACAGTACCCCCTGTGTAAACAACAAAACGCTAAACTACCCGCAAAAATAATGAAAAAGATCATTGCCCTTGCTGCCGTGTTGATGGTGGCCAAAGCCTCGTATGCCGGTTGCGGCCTCAAGGTGCCTGTCTCTGGCGAAGTAAAAGCCTACAGCGCTGAAAAGAAGGAACTGACGGTCGGAGCCACGGCTGTCACTCTGGCGGCTACGGTGAAGATCACCGACGCCCAAGGCAAAGAAGTGAAAGCCGCTGACCTCGTTGGCAAAACGGTCACCGTTTCCACCGACAAGCACAACAAAAAGGGTGAAACCGTCACAGTGCAGAAGTCGAAGTAAAAGTAATTCGGGGTTGATCTCCCGATTTAGCTAATTACCAAACCAAAAACCCGGAAGTTCAAACTTCCGGGTTTTTTTATTTTGGAGCTTAATGGTAAGCATCCTCAATTCCACTACAGCACCCGCAGGCTGCAAAAAATGCTACCGGATAGGCCATAGCTAGAAGCGGGCTAATATGAAACGCACGCCAACGGCTGACCCGGCGATTTTAGCATGCGCATAAGAATTGGCGGGCCGGAGTATGTTGACCAGCCGCGCGCAGCGCGCTGGTACTCGCTCTGCTCCGACACGCGAGACGACCCGCTTAGTCGAGCGTCTTTTTAGGCGGAGCAATATTTATTGGCATCGGACCCTTAGGCTTAGGCGGCGGCGGTGGTGGCGGCGGTGGTGTCGTACCCGGGGGCGGCGGGGGAGGGGGAGGGGGAGGTTCCTTGAACCGGTTCACCACAAACTGCGGCATATTCTCGGAAAAATTGAAGCCTGCGGAATATTCCCAACCAGCCGGAATACCGTAACGGCTGCATTGCTCACGCGCGGCGTGGTAAGCCGCGACGCCCGTAGGGTGAATGTAAAACCAGCAAATGTTTTTCGGGTTGCTGCGCAGGCTGACGAGCCTCTTGCGAAAGTTGGACTGAGGATCATCTAAAACGTCGAGAGTTTCACCGCCATCAGCGCGCAGGCGAATCCGCATGTTCACCCGGTCGGTGGTGCTGTTGGTGGAAGGCATGGGGAAGACCAGTTCCACGTATTCGTCCCCGTATTTCTTGTCGTTGAGCCAGTTGACCGTGTTAAAATGGTCAAAAACAAAGGTCTTGCCGTCTGGATGCGGTTTGTCATGGCGAAGGGAACTCTTTTGCCTCTCAAGTTCGGTCCAAACGCGGTTTCGCCAAAGGTCTTGGTTGACTATGTACACCTTGTTACTGAGGCATACCACACGGTAGTGGGACGCGCCGTTAGGTATGGGTTTCGCTACTGGCACACGCACGTCAATGGGCGGAGGACCTTTTGGTGGGGGCGTCTTGTCGAGAGTGGCGCGCAGACCGTCGCGCTCAGCCAGCAGGACAGTGTTAGTTTGCTTCTCCGCCTTCTCCTCATCACGTTTTTCGGCAGCTTCCTTCTGCAAGGTTTCTAAGTCGCGGGTCTTGATGCCCTTTTGCTCAAGCGTGTTCTCGAAGGCGCGGAGGTCGTTCAATTTAGACTTTGCCTTTTCCGACAAGGTCTCATGGTTGACTCCTGACTTCTGAGCCTCGGTCTTAATCTTAGTAAGCTGCTGCTTAGCTTCAGCGATATCTCGGGGGGTGACCTTAGACAACTCCTCCTCGATCGTTTCGGCGTTGTTCTTCACCCCCATCTGCACGATGATGAGCACGAGCAACAGCGTGCCGACCACGTTGGTCATGTTGTCCATCATGGAGTCCATATTGACTCCGTCATCTAGATTTTGGGTGCGCTTAGCCATAGTGTTGAGGGGTTACTTCATGAACTTCTCAAATTCGCTCAGGTCCACCTTGCCTTGACCGGGGATGGGCAGCTTGCTGGTGGCGATTTTAAATTGTTGCTGGGCCCAGCCCGCGCCTCGATCGTGGCTGTTCATCCCGTCCGTGCGAACCAGAAAGAGCAAAAGGTGGTTCTTATGCTCGGCTACCTCCGTCAAGAAGTCGTTGTAATCTTTGTCCGCACCGATTGTTGCGGCGGCGACGCGAAAGCGATCATCTTTACTCTTATGAATGGTGATGGAGTCGTGGTTGGCCTCAACGACGAAGAGCCGCCGCCCCACGGCAAAGCCGCTGCCGCCGCCTTGAACTCGGATCGCGGGTTTAAGCAGCGCGGGGTCAATGCGCCGCTCGACTAATTCCTCCTTAAGCTTGGCAATTTCTTTCTGTAAGGGAGGTTTGTCTTTTTGCAGACCATCAATGACAATCTTCATATTCCTAATTTCGGCCTCCAAACGAGCAAGGAGGGCATCAGTGGTGGCAGCATCTTGGACCAACTCCTGTAAGAGGATGAGACGTTTCTCGGCCTTTTCAATGGTCGACATCAGGTCGGTGATCGAGCGGAATTCGTTAAGCTGCCTTTGGATCCCTTGCATCTCCGCCACGAGGGGGTTCGTCTTGGCCGCTGCGGAACCGGAGTTGATCACTTGCACGGTGGCGAGCACGCAGATCATCACGACCAACGCCCCGGACAAGCACGCAAGGATGCTCAGGAATGGGAAGAGCGATACGGTCGGAATGGCACTAGTTTTGCCGCGGGCCATGATATTGGTTAAAACTTGTGTTTTTAATTTGGGCGAGCTTTACCCCTTGCCAGAAAAGCGGCTAAAGAATCCGCCTTTGGCGGGCGTCGCGGGCAACGCGAGCGGCACGGCCTGCTGAATGACGATGGTTTTGCCACCGAGGGCGCTGAGCGTTTCATTTAGCGAGGCGATGCCCTTTTGCAGCGTGGCAAGCTGCAGGTTGGCGTTTTGCATGGCCTCAGTCGAAGCGCGGGCCACATCCTGCTGGACTTTGCTCATGCCGGACTCTACCGACCGGGCCACGCTGGCTTGCGCGGACTGAGCGGCGCGATCCAGACCGCCCAACTGGGCGGTGACAGCGCGCACGCTCTCGCTGAGGGTGCCCAACTGCTGGGCCACTGGCCGCAGGCTGTCCTCGAGCGACTTCGTAGCCTCGCGCTGCATCTGGCGACTGGCCTCCAGCGAGGCTTGCTGGGCGGCGTTCTGCTGGTCACGACCAGCACGCTCCAACTGGGACATTTGGCTGACGGCGTTTTTCATTGCCTCGCCCAAGCTGGCGATCTGCTGGGCGGCCGGCCGGAGCGCCTCTTCCATGCCACGGGCGGCATCGCGCTGCAGCTGCGCGGTGGCTTCTTGCAGGGCGCGCTCGGCGGCGACCTGCTGGTCGCGAGCTTGTTTTTCTAAACCGGATACAGAGCTGCCGGCGCCCCTGACCGCTTCCGACAAGGCGGTGAGCTGCTGAGCGGCGGGCCGGACAGTATCCTCCAGCGCCTTGGCCAAATCGCGCTGCAAGCGCGAGGTGGTCTCGATAAAGGACTGCTGACCGGCAGCGTGCTGCTCGCGGGCCTGCTTCTGCATTGAAGTAGCCTCCGTGACGGCATTCTTGGCGGTTTCTCCGATGGCCGCGAGTTGGGAAACCGCCGGGCGCATGACTTCTTCCATGGCCCTGGCCGACTGGCTGGCCGTGTTGCGGATGGATTCTGCGAGACCACGGGAAGCTTCCTCCTGCACGCGGGCGATGGATTCCTGCATGGCCCGCTGCATCGCAGCCTGTTGTTCGGAGGCGCTGCGCTCCAAGCTGGCGACATGCTGGGCGGCAGTCTTTACGACGTCGCCCAATGAGCCAAGCTGCTGCGCCGCGGGGCGGACCGCATCCTCAAGCGCCTTGGCAAGATCGCGCTGCAAGCGGCCAGTAGTCTCCATAAACTCGCGTTGGCCAGCGGCGTGTTGGTCTTGCGCTTGTTTTTGGAGCGCGGTGGCCCCCGCGACGGCGGCTTTGGCGGTTTCGCCAATGCTGGCCAAGTGTTGCATGGCGGGTTTAACGGATTCCTCGATGGCCTTGGAGGACTGAGCAGCCGAGGCTTTGATGGATTCTTCGAGCACCTTGGAGGCGTCCCTCTGGACGCTGGTGACAGCTTCCTGCATGGCTTTCTGCACTGAACTCTGATGCTCGCTGGCCTGCTTTTGTAAGGTGCCCACATGCTGAGCAGTAGACTTGACCGCGTCGGTGAGGGCGTTGACCTGCTCGATGGCGGGTTTGAAGGTGTTTTCGATGGCCTTGGAAGTTTCCCCGATGGAACTCTTCATGGCTTCCGCGATGACCTTGCTCGAGTCCTGCTGTAACTTGGCGAGCGTTTCCTTGACCGAAGCGTCCAGCTGCGCCTGCTGGCTGGAAGCGACTTTTTCGAGGGCGCCGACGTGGTCGGTGGCTTTTTTGAGAGTAGTACTAAGGGTCTCGATACTGGTGCCAGCAGACTTGCCCAAGTCGCCGAGAGTCTTATTAGCCGTCTCGTTAAAGGCAGTGATGGCCTTGGTGAAATTCTCCTGCACCAACCTCTGGTTCTCGTTGGCGCGTTTGTCCAAGCCTTCGGCCTGTTCCCGCACCATTTTGGAAGCCGCATCCAGCCCCGTCAGGAACTGCGTGTGCGCCCGCGTGAGGGACGCCGTGAGCACGTCAGCCAGCGCGCTCATGTCACCGCCAGCGGTGTTGGAGCCGTCGTTGAGGCGCGGGAGGAAGTTCTCATTGCAGTAGGCGTCCACGTTGGTGAGCGTGTCTTCCTCGAGCTTCTGCAGGGACGACATCGGCAAGGTCAGGAACAAGGCATAGACAAGCCCCAGCAGCGTGGTGTCGAAGGCGGTGGCGAGGCCGGCGGTGACGCCGCCCATGGACGTCATTAGGAGCGCCGGATCCTTGACGGCCTCGGGGCTCATCACGCCCTTAAAGTTGGCAATAGCCGCCGAAAGACCAATGACCGTGCCGATGAACCCGAGGATGGGAATTGCCCAAATAAACACCTTAACAATCGTAAAGCTGCCGCCAATGCGCGCGCCATCAATGTTGGACTGGTTGCCCATCATGGTGGAGACCTCGGAGTTGACCTGACGAGTCTCAAACAGCTCGAGCGCCTTGCGAATGCGGTTGACCATGAGGCTGTCACGCAGCTTCACCGGCAGTGCATAAACATGCTGAATGAAGGAACCTACATTTTCCTTGGCGATTTTGCGCGCGATGTCCATCGGCAACACATCGAGCCGCAACGCGCTCTGTTGATGGCGGATCTTTAGCAGTTTAAGAAAGAGGAACGCCACGCCCCAGCCAAAGAAAAACGTCTCCGCGAACTGCACCCAGCCACGCTCGTAGAGCAGGCCCTTGGTGTATTTGAAGGGCAGCGCCAGCAGGTAGATCAGCACGAAGATGCCCACGCCGATGCCCAGCGCGATCCAGACGTTGGGGTTGGTGGGGTCGGTCTCTTTCCAAGCCTCGCGACCGGCCTGGGCCGCACCAGCTTGGCTGGCAGCACTGGCAGCGGGAACAGTGAGATTTAAGCCGCAACTAGGACAGGCGACATTCGAGCCCGCAAATTCGGGCTCCACCATCAACTTCATGGCGCATTTGGAGCAGTGAAAGCGTATCATAGTGGGGATTTCTAATACAGGTTAGCTATCAATTAGCGGGCGATAAATGACTCTTATATCAAACGAATTTTTCAATTTAAGTCATCAAAAAAATTCGCGCAAACAACCGTCACCACCAGCCACTTCGCTAGGCGGTCACGAGGCTACTCCCAACCCTCCCACGAGTAGTAGACCCACCAATCATATTGTGCTGGGTCGCCGCGAAACCACCACGCCGAACCGTCGGCATGAACGACGTTGATGCCCTTGTTATGCGGCATGGTGTTGGCGTTCCAATAGGGCATTTCCCAAAGGAAAGTCGCTTTCGAGGCGTCCACCACGTTGATCGTGTGCCGGCCACTGACGGGGTTGTTAAGCCGGTAGCCAAAGCCCGGCCGGTGATAGATGTGCGTCCAGACATAGGTGGTCTGGTTGTCGCGGATGCGCGTGGGGGACATGGAGGGATCGTTCTTCACCTTGAGTCCGGCGGGGCAGTTCCAGATGCCTTTGGTCAGCGCGTTGACGTTGGTCTGGATTTCCCGGTTGGTGCCGAGGTAAGGCTGCACCAGTTCTGGCAGCCAGGCATTGTTCGCGGTGCCCGCAGTTTGATAGCTCAGACCCCAAGCACGGCCCCAATTCACCGGCGTGGGATATTTCTCGCCGTAGTCTAGCGAGTACAGCATGACCGCAACCCCGATCTGCCTGTTATTATTCAGGCAGTAGGCGTTATCGGCCTTCGCCTTTGCCTTGGCCAACGCCGGCAGGAGCATCCCCGCCAGGATCGCGATGATGGCGATGACCACGAGGAGTTCGATGAGGGTGAACGCCCGGCGGTCGCTCAACGGAGAAGTGGGTTGGCGGGTCATGGTCGGACTGTAGGCGCGACGCGACTCCTCGCAAGCGTGAAGTCGCGCTGGTTCACTTCGCGCCCGGCATGATCGATTTTACCTCGCCACGTGCGGCATCCAATTCGTAGCGCATTCCCGGCGGAGCCATTGGGACGAAAGGCACCAAACCTTCCTTCGCCAAGTCGTCGAGCTGCGCGGGAGCTTTCTTGTGCTTTGCGATGTAAGTTTTTAAGGCTTGGTTGAGCGCGGGAAGATTTTGGTCGCCGATAATGATACTGCCAGTTCCGCCGGCAACCGTGGCGGGCTTCGCAGTGGGCGGGGCCTTGGCCGGAGGTTCTGGGGCCGGCGGCGCGGGTGTCGCGGTTGGTGGCGTTCGCCGCTTGCACGCGGCGAACGCCATCGCGGCTGCGAGCAAAACGAAGCTGGTCTTCATGAGCGGACGGGCTGGTTATTGGGTGGAAACTTGTGCTGGTATAAAATACTCCGGCACCTTTCCTGACCAGTCTAAAAAGGAATTGTCTGCCCGCCGCCTTCGCTTAGTCTCCGCGTCTCTATGCGGCAGGTGAATCTAGGCATTATCGGAGGCGGAACCGTCGGCGGCGGCGTGTTCCGAGCCATTCAGCGGAACGGCGCCCTCATGGCGTCGCGGCTGGGCGTGTCGCTGTCCATTGCGCGCGTCGCAGTGCGCGATGCCAAGAAGGCCCGAGCGGTTCGCATCCCCGCCAAGCTGCTTGTCACGGATTGGCACGCTGTAGTAGCCGACCCAGCAGTGAACCTAGTCGTCGAGCTGATGGGCGGCACCACCACGGCAAGGCAGGTCGTGCTCGCCGCGCTCAAGCTGGGCAAGCCCGTCGTCACGGCAAACAAGGCCCTGCTCTCCGCGCACGGGGAAGAATTGTTTAAGGTGGCACAGCAGCATGGCACCAATCTCTATTACGAGGCGAGCGTCGCGGGCGGCATTCCGATCATCAAGGTGCTGCGCGAGGGGCTCATTGGAAACCGTATCACGCGGCTCTTTGGCATCGTGAACGGCACCTGTAACTACATCCTCACGCGCATGAAAGATGAAGGCGCGGACTTCGCTGCCGTGCTCGCCGACGCCCAGCGGCTCGGTTATGCGGAGACACCGCCAGATCTCGATGTAGACGGCCACGACGCCGCGCACAAGACCGGCATCCTTGCATCGCTCGCGCATGGCTTTTGGGTAAATCCCAGACACATTTACACGGAAGGCATTCGCAGCATCACGCGGCAAGACATCGAGTTTGCGAGGCAACTCGGCTACACGATTCGCCTACTAGGCTGCGTAAAGACAGCCAACGGCGTCCGCCACAAACCCCCTCACCCCCATAGGCAGTCAGCTATTCAAGTTAGCGTTTATCCCGCGCTGATCCCAAATTCCCATATTCTCGCCAATGTTAACGGTGTCTTTAACGTGGTGCTTGTTCGCGGCGATGTCGTGGGTGACACGCTTTATTATGGACGTGGCGCGGGGAAGGACGCCACGGCGAGCGCCGTGTTGAGCGACCTCGCCGACGCCGCGCTCGACCTCAAATACAAGAGCAACCGCCGCGTGCCGCCGTTTGTGCCGCACGAGCGCGACGGCGCGGTGCTTTCGATCGATGACGTGGTTTCGCGGTATTACGTCCGGCTCAGCGTGGTGGACAAGCCTGGTGTCTTCGCGAAAATCGCCGCCGCGCTCGCGCGCGCGAAGATCGGCATCTCGTCCATCATCCAGCCTGAAGGCCACGAGGGCGAGACGGTGCCGGTCATCCTGATGATTCACGACGCGCCCAACGCCGCGATGAAACGAGCGCTTGCCCAGATTGCCAAACTTGCCGCGATCAAGGGCGAGCCCGTCATGATTCGGGTGGAGAATCTTGAGTGAAATGAGCCCGCTCCTTTTCCGGTCCACCAACGGCCAGTCGCCGTCCGTCAACCTCCGCGAGGCCTTCCTCGCCGGGCAGGCGCCCGACCGCGGGCTGTATGTACCCGAGCGCTTCCCGCACATCGCGCCGGCGGAAATCGCCGAGTTCGCCGGACTGCCGTATCGGCAGGTCGCCTTCCGCGTGCTGCGCAAGTTCACCGACGGCGTCATCCCGGACGACGCCCTCGCCGCGATGTGTGACCGCGCCTATGACTTTGGCGTGCCGCTCGAAGTCATCCAGCGCGGCGTGCACCTCATGCGGCTGGACCAGGGCCCGACCGCGTCCTTCAAGGACTTCGCCGCGCAGATGATGGCCCAGATGTTTGGGCGCTTTTTGCAGGAGGTCGGCGGGCAGGTCACCATCCTCACCGCCACCAGCGGCGACACCGGTGCGGCCGTGGCGCACGCGTTCCACGAGGTGCCCGGCGTCCGAGTCATCGTGCTGTTCCCCCTCGCCGAGGTCAGCGAGAGCCAGCGCAAACTCATGACCACGCTCAAGGAAAACATCCGCACCGTGGCCGTGGACGGGAAGTTCGACGACTGCCAGGCGATGGTGAAGCGCGCCTTCGCCGACCCCGCGCTCGAGCGCATCCATCTTTCCTCGGCGAACTCCATCAACATCGGCCGGCTGCTGCCACAGAGCGTGTATTACTTCTACGCCGCCTCGCGCCTCGCGTGGCCCGGCGAGCCGATGGTCTTCAGCATCCCGAGCGGCAACTTCGGCGACATGATGGGCGCGGTCGTCGCGCGCGAGATGGGCCTGCCCGTGCGCAAAATCATCGCCTCGGTCAACGACAACGACGCCTTCCCGCGCTACCTCGCCAGCGGCGTCTATGAAAAGATTTCCCCCTCGCGCAACTCCGTCTCCAACGCGATGAACGTCGGCCACCCGAGCAACCTCGCCCGGCTCGTCGCGGTCTATGGCGGCCACATGGACGAAACCGGGAAAGTTCATCGCCCGCCCGACCTCGCCGCGATGCGTCGCGACCTCTTTTCCACCTCCATCAACGACGAGCGCACACGCACGTCGCTCCGTGAGTTTTGGAACAAGTATCAGATTCTCCTCGAACCGCACGGCGTCGTCGCGTGGCAGGGCTTCCTGGACTGGTGCGCCGTCGAGCCGCTGGGCAATACGCCCGCCGTCATCGTTGAGACCGCCAACCCGGCGAAGTTCCCCGAAGAAGTGGAGAAGGTCGTCGGCTGGGCGCCCGATGTGCCCGCCGCCATGACCGCCGGACTTCAGCAGACCGAGGACTACGACCGGATGGAAGCGAATTACGACACCTTCCGACATTACTTGCTGGCCCGGCACGCGTGAACTAAATGGCCAGTGTATAAACTTCCCTTGTAACCGCGAGGATACGCACCACGCATCGAACCAGCATTCATGAGTTCTTGGGGGATTCTGGCCGCAATCAACTTTGCACTTTGAACTTCGCCCGAGGCGCTCAAAATGTCGCCATGTCCGCCTACGCGCAGTTACTAGAAGCCGCCATTCGCGACTTAGAGGAACGCAAGGCCGCCGGTGAGCGCTTCATCGCCATCGCGCCTGAGACTTTGAGCGCGCTTACCACTTCTCAGTCGGTCCCGACACCAGCGCGCACCCAGCCTGCGGAATCCTCCACGCCCGCAGTCCGCTCTACCTCCACGCCCCGGGCTAGTGGTTCGCCCCCGCGGTTGCCCGCCATCCGGTCAACGGCCACGCCGCTCAACGCTCCTCGCCCTGTGGCCGCACCACCGGCGTTACCCCTGCTAAACATAACTGCCGCCGAAAAACCCGCCGCCTTTGCCGCGCTGCGCGAGCGGGCATTGGCCTGCACGAAGTGCCCGCAGCTCGTTACCACGCGTAAGTCTGTCGTCTTTGGCACGGGCGACCCGAATGCACAGCTTATGTTCGTGGGCGAGGCGCCAGGCGCGGACGAAGATCAACAGGGCGAGCCGTTCGTAGGCCGCGCGGGACAACTACTCACACGCATTATCCAAGCTGCGAACCTCAGTCGCGAAGCTGTTTACATTGCCAACATTCTCAAGTGCCGACCTGATACCCCGCTCGGCACGCCAGGAAATCGTCCCCCGCGCCCAGAGGAGCGGGCCGCCTGCCTGCCGTATCTACTGGAGCAGATTCAGCTCATCCAGCCACGCGTCATCGTCGCGCTCGGTGGCACTGCGGTGGAGGGGCTGTTTGGCCAGACGGAATTCCGCATCACTCGCCAGCGCGGCAAATGGATGGACTTCCACGGTACGCCAGTGATGCCGACCTTCCATCCCAGCTACGTCCTGCGTGCCGAGGAAGGCCCTGACAAGGGTCGCGCCACTAAGCGCCTAGTCTGGGAGGACATGCTGCAAGTCATGGTACGCCTCGAAATGCCGATCAGCGAAAAGCAGCGGGGGTTTTTCAAGTAGCCGCACTGCAACGCAAGAACGCACTAATGAACAGAGCTGACGTCAAAATTGTGCCCGCTTCTGCTTTTGCTTACTCACGCGGCCCATTTGCCCCGTGAGGAAGCCTTTAAAAATCGGCTTGTGGCTACTTGGCTTCGTCGTGTTGGGCGCGCTGGGCTTGTGGCTGGAGCACGAGCGGGCCAAGGCGCGACTGGCGGCGCTTAAGGCGGACCTCGTCGCCAAGGGCGAGAAGCTCGCCATCGCCGACCATGTGCCAAAGCTCCCGCCCGCGCTTTCGAATGCCGCGCCAGACGTGATCGCCGCCGCCAACCGGCTCACGCGGTTGAAGCCCGAGAGGCAGCCGGCGCGCATGCAGATGGTGGCGCCCGGCAAGGCCCGCGTGACATGGCGGCAGCCCGAGTTGCCGAGCGAGAAAGAGCCCGACCTCTGGCCGTTCGCCATGGCTCATGTGGAAGACAATCGCCCGTTGCTCGTGGAGATGGCCGCGGCATTGGAGCGTCCGGAGATGGTGTTCCAGCTCGACTACTCGAAGAATTTCCATCTGCTGCTGCCGCATCTGAGCACAATGAGGCAGGCGGCGGGGATCCTCGCCACCGCGACGCTGGTGGACTTGCATGCGGACCAGCGTGCCGACGCTTTTACGAACCTTTTGGCAGGCGTGCGATTGACCCGTTTGCAAGAGGAGCCGTTGACTATCTCCCAACTCGTGAGGATCGCCAGCGGGCAAATTGCGGTGCAGACGACTTGGGAGGCGCTACAATTCCCCAGCTGGCAGGATGGGCAGCTGCTAGCCCTGCAAACAGAGTGGCAGGCGTGGGACTTGCAGCGCGGTTGGCTCGCCTCAGCCAACATGGAGCGGGCATTCGGCGCGGACGTTTCTGCGCAATGCCGAGCCAACCCCGCGATGTTCTTCAGCACCACCGGGTCAAGTGCGAGCAGCCGGCCATTTTTTGCTGAACTCCTGCGGGATCCCGCGAAAGCTGCAGGGCGTGCGCTGCAATTCATGGTCGGAATTGGATGGACGCTCTGGTTTTCTTACGATGACGAGCGTTGGTCGCTCCAATATCAACACCTATGGCTGGACGGCGCACGGCAGGCGCTCAAGGAGGGCGCCTTTGCCCCCTCATGCAAGCAAACCACCGTCGCGGTCAAACCGTTTGAGACGCCACCGAAGACCATGCTAGTATCCTGCTTGACGTTGCCAGCGTTGGGAAAAACTCACCAAAATTTCGCCAAGTTTGAAACCACCCGCCGCCTGACCTTCACCGCCATCGCCTTGCACCGGCACCGGCTGAAGCATGGGAAGTTCCCTGTATCGCTCAGCGCGCTGGTGCCGGAGTTTCTCGCCGAGATACCACGTGACTTCATGGACGGCCAGCCGCTGCGCTACCGACTGGACCCGGACGGCCAGTTCCGCCTCTGGTCCGTGGGCGAGGACTTCAAGGACGACGGCGGCGATGCGACCACTGTGGGTGCGCCCAGCACAAATCCGTTCAACTGGCTCAATGGCCGCGACTGGGTCTGGCCGCAACCCGCGAGCGAGGCGGAGGTAGCCGCTTTCCACGCTAAGTTGGAAGTCAACCGAGGGAAGTAACCCCCGTTCCAGTCAGCTCCGGGAGCGCCATGGCGAGAGCGGTCAAACTTTCTACTTCATAATTCAGCCCGCGAGCGCGGTGCATTCGTTATTAGGAAAAACCACGGCATGTGTACATCCACGAAGATGCCAGCCGATCAAACGCCTGCTGATCAAAGCAACCAGCCGATCAAGATGACTTCCGATATCACCAGTGCAACCAAACCGAGCAAAATCAACGCTTCGCGGACTCGGTTGCTAGTCTGCTGCACCTCGGCAAGCCAGAACTGCACCTTGGCCGCGCCCAGTTCGATGAGGTCGCCGTTGCGAAGCAGATGATCATCGAATTCCGCGCCATTGACGCTGGCGCGGCCGTGACCGAGGCGGCGCAAGCGAAATCCATCGGGTACGACTAGGTCGAGTTGTAGATGATTTTCCCAAACGCCCATGTCGACGAGGCGGAGGTCATCAACTTCTGCGCGGCCGATGATGCAGGGAAAACGGCGCGCATGGTGTGCGGTGCCCGCGCGGCTGCCATTTAGGACGCGTAGCTGGACCATCAGAAATAGCGGCGAGGAACGTAGACGCGATCGTCGTGAAAAAGCGGACGATCAAGCTTAGGATTCTTGAGGGCGGCTTTGCAGTCCACGATTTCCTCGGCCCCGGTCGCGCCGCGCGTAATAGTAACCTTAGTCTTATCACCAAATTCGCTAAAATCACCGGCGACGGAGATGGCCTTGAGCAAAGTGAGACCAGGCGTATAGGGATAGCGGTTCGGCGTGCGCACGAAGCCACCTACATACACCCAACGATCCTCCTGCTTCACCGTCACGGTTATCTTAGAATAAAAGTTCGGCACATAGCGGGAGCGGATCTCGGCTTCGAGCTGAGGCCGGGTCTTACCTGCTGCGACAAATGATTGGTCGAGGTGCAGGGTGATTTTGCCGTCATCGCCGATGGCTAAGTCCGCGCCGATGTTTCCGGTGGGCAGGTCTGAGAGGCTGACTTGGATCTTCTCCCCGATACGCAGCGTGGCGGAGGGGTCGGCCCCGCGCGGAGTGCTGGGACCCACCGGGGGAGTGTCACAGGCCAACCCAAGACAACAGAGCAGCGACAGGGCCGAGAGTTTCCAATCTTTGCTCATGGGATAACGGGTTTCCGGCGGCAGTGAAGCGGGGAATTAGTATTTCGGCTTGATCGGCATTGTGGATTCAGCCGCGCCGTGAGGTTTGCGAGAGTCAATTTTACCCATCGGTTTGCCGTTGGCCGACGGCTCGTCGGCGTTGTTGTTGCTGTGATAATGATAGCCGCTGTAGTAATAGTATGATGCGTCGCTCGCAAGGTTGATGTTATTAAGCACGACACCTAAAAGACGGCCACCGACTTTTTCAACCATCTGGCGCGAGCGAATGGCCAGCGACTGAGGGTATTTTCGGTATTGGATCACAAGGATGGCCAAGTCCGCCCCGCTGGCGAGCACGGTGGCATCGCTGACCCCCATAATGGGCGGGGCATCAAAGAAGACGAAGTCGTACCGACTCTTGGCTTCCTTGATGAAATCCTTCATTTGTGGTGAATTTAGGATGCCGAGCGCGCTGCTTGGGAGGCGACCGCTGGGTAGGAAGTGTAAATTGTCGAGCGACGTGGTTTGCACCACCTCCTCAAGTTTATTTTGGCCGAGCAGATGGTTGGTGAGGCCAAGTGAATTGGTAAGACCAAGGCGCTTGTGAAGGCTAGGGCGGCGGAGGTCGGAATCCACGAGCAACACCTTGTTACCATTCTGGGCGAAGACAGTTGCAAGGTTTAGGATGGTGGTGGACTTGCCTTCACCTGCGCCGCCGCTGACGACAGTGATGCAGTTGGCTTTTTCGTCTTTACGAGTAAAGAGGACGTTGGTGCGTAGCACGCGGTAAGCTTCGGCGTGGGGGCTGTCGAGGCCTTCGTCTAGGAGGGCACCCACATTTTGCGGTATCACGGCTAACACTGGTGCGGAAAGGGCTCGCTCTACGTCGTCGATGGTCTTGACGCTGGTGTCGAGATACTCGATGAAGAAGGCAAGACCGATTCCCATGACCAAGCCGACGAAGCAGCCGAGGGCGATGTTAAGCACAAGCTTGGGATAGGCGGCTTTCACAGCCGGCTCAGCGAAATCGGTGACGCGAACAGCGGTGGTGCGGCCGATGGCGGCGTCGTTTTCCTCGACGAGTATCTTGGTCTTGACGGTCTGTTGGAGGCGCTGAGCCTGTTCGAGTTGGTTTAACGCGAGCAGGTAAGACCGATTCTTCTCGGCGGCAGTGCGGTTGCGCTGCTTGGCCTCCTCAAGCTTGGCTTCAGTAAGGGTGAGCGCGGCCGTCTGGGCTTTCAAGTCTGTCTCCAAGCCGAGCGTGATACCTTTGACCCGGTCGTCCACCTGCTGGTTGAGCTTTTGAATGACAGCTTGCATACGGAGGACTTCCGGATGCTGGGGGCCGAGATCGCGGCTCTTGCCCACAAACTCCTTCTCCGCGAGGCTATATTCTTCCAACCGACGGGAGAGGATCTCGTCATTGACGACTGGGCCGAGCGCATTACGCAGCTGATCCGGCGCAATCTTTTTTAATTCAGTAAAGCGCGTCTGCTGCTTGGTAAAGATGCCACGGATCTCAATCAACTGCTGCTCCAACGCACGTATGGTGTCGGTCTCCAAAGACATGATGCCGGCTTGGTTTTCCACAATCACGTTGAGGCCTTGGTCTTTGAGGATGCGATTTACATTGCTTTCCGCGCTGCTGACCAATGCGTCGTGCTCAGCGAGCTTTTCCTTGAGCACTTTGATACCCTGCTCGGCGAGGCGCTTCCGCAGGTCGTCGCGGTTACCTTTGTAAACCTCAGCAATCTTGTTGGCGATCTCGGCGGCTTCGGCTTTGTCTTTGCTGTAGACGTTGACCTCAATGATGGAAGTGTTTCGGACATTGCGAGGGTCGATTAACTTGCTGAGGACTTGAAAGGCCTTCTGCCGGGACTCGCCGAGCAAGTATTTCTGGTTCCAGCGCTGCACTAACTTAAGGTCGTCTATGACCCTATAGAGCACATCTTTAGACTGGAGGATCTCGAACTGGGTCATCACGAAGTAAGGATCGTAGACCATCTGCATTTGCTGCGAGGCGAGCAGGTTGATGTCGCCCGTGTCCTTTTGCACGTCCATGCGGACAGTGCTCATGTAGGTAGGCTCAATCCATTGCGTGATCAAGGTGGTTGTGACCACCACGAGCAAAAAGACCGTGAAAATGATCAGCTTACGCATCCGGATGATGCGCCAATAATCAAGGAAGTGTAGCCGCTGCTCGGCAGACTCAGTGGCGGGTGACGCGGCGTCCATGGGTTAGAAAAGCAAAAAAGGCCAGAGTTTGTTGGCTCCAGCCTCCCTCGCGAATTGCCAAGCCGTCAATCAGTAAGATACCCCAAGCAGAACCCCTTACCACGTGGACTTGAAGCCGAGGTAGAGGCGGTTCCGGTAGTAGCTGCGGCCGGCGAGATCAGCATCCTGCCGATCATAGTTGTAGCCGCCCTCCAAGGTCAAAAACTGATGGATGCGCCACTCTAAGTTAATGCCGATGCCGAAGATATTATCCGCGACGTTGGGTGTACCGACTGTCTGGCGGTATCGGGAGAGTTGGTAATTTGCCAACAATGAGCCGCGGAGATCGGGATTGAACTCGTGGTTCAACGAGCTGTAAACGCTCGTCGCCTCTGCGTCCACTGATGCGGCTACGTCGGTCGTGGACCGGACGTGACGAACACCTACCTGAGCACTGCTGTTGGGCAGGTAATCCCAAGCGACGTTCGCATCCACATAAGGGCTGGTGTTTGAACTAGTGAACCTCGGCGTAGCCAGGCTCGCATTGGGATACTTAATGTACTGAAGGCCCAACCGGCCATTCACACGAAGATCCGGTGTGAAACGGTGTCCGACGCCAGTGAAAAAATAATGCGTCTGGCGATCGCGGGTTTCTGGGAGGTTGCCCGTAGCGTCCAACGCGTCCTTACTGGTCGAATTCACCGCACCGAAAGAGTAGCCCATCAGCAGCTCGGTCGAAGTCTCGTCGAAGATGCGATACCGGCCCGCCAACGTAAAGAGATGCTCCACACGATCTAGCAAGGCAGAGCGTGCACCAGGCCCGGTGTCTGAGGAGTCCTGCTGGTAGTCGAAGAAAGTGTTGGCGTAGCTCACCTCGGCTGACCACCGCTCCACGATCTCGTCGATCGCATACTTAAGTTCGATGTTATTACGAATGTTGTTGCCGGTGGTGCGACCAAAGGTCGACTGTACTCCCGCGTCCAGCACGCCCGGCTCCTGTGCGATGGCCAGCGAGTCCGTGAACGTTAGTTTCTGCTTTTCGGTGAGCTGATGCCCCAACGCTACGCCGAAGTCGAAGCTGTGATCCGCTGAGCCGCTGGTGCGATCCTCGAAGTAACGCATGCCGTAACGGGTGGACAAGTCCACCGTGGTTTGGTCGCGCTTGAATTGATACGCCGCCGAAGGGCTAAGTTCCATTCCTAAGCTGCTCCGTTTGGTCGCAACCCCCGCGGCCGCGCGAGAGGGTAAGGTGAAGTAGTTGTCGTCGTAGAAGCTTCGCGCCGTCACCGAAACGTTCCAAGGCTTTGCTTCTTGAGCCACGGCGGGCTGCATCACTGCCGCTCCCAAGGCCGCCATCGTGGTTGTTGCCAAAATCCGTTTCATTGGAAGATTACTTTTGGGTTTCCTGTTGAAATTCAGGTGACCGATGTAGCCTAGCCGTAGCTTGACGTCAACGCTATTTTAGCCCGCCGCTGGGAGGAAATTAGGGAAAATCAGACAGTCTTCTCATCCTCTGCCCGCTCGCGCACCCGCTCCATAATCACCTCCGCCAGCCCCGGCTCTCCGCCTATGCTAGGCGCGTACCACAACCGCCGGCCTTGCCGCTCCGTGGGGTTTTGCCAAGTGGGCTGGCCTGCCTTGAACCGCGCCTGCACCTCCGCTGCTGGCTCGCCTAGCATTACCGGGATGTCCTCATGAGAATGGAGCCCATCACTGATGAAGAACGGTACCATTACGAGGTTGGCCGACCGTGCCGTCCGCCAGCAATCTGCGATGCGCGGTTCCTCCTCCATGAAGGCTGCATGCACTTCCGCATACTCGCCTCGCGCACGGATCAACTCAACCTGCCGCTCAATTGCTTTCCGAGAATTCTCATTATTACCTGTCCCATGGCCCGCAATAAAGAGTGCCGTCTCTGCCGGCAAGGGCGGCCTAGGGGAGGACTGTTGCGACACAACTGCCCGGGCCCGGGCCAAAAGCGCTTCCGTCATGCTGGGGTGCGTCCCGACCGGCCCGCAATAGTGCAGCGTCTGCCCTCCGCGCCGTTGGACGCGTGGGAAATCCATCTGCCCATTCCGACACAGACCCAGTTCGCGCGGAATGACCTGCTCAGTGAAATACCCCTCGCTGATAAAGAGCGGCACAATGAACACCCGAGGTGCAAACGCACCACGCAACACCCCGCCCACCGTCGGCTCCTCTTTCCAGAAACACACTAATACTTGCGCGAACAACCCGCGCCGTCGCAGTTCATCCGCGTGCATGTGAGTCGGCGCGGCGGAATCCGCATTCAACGTCGACCCATGTCCCACCAACACCAACGCTGCATCTTGGAAGGAGTCGTCAATCACTAGTCACTAATAACGCGAAACCTGCCCCAGCCCAAGCCTGTTTTGACTGGGCGCTGGTGAACTCAAAGAGAGAGACGAGCGAAAAACAAGCGAAGTTCCGCCTCGACGCGGAGTGGCTGAGCTAAACCGATGCTAAACATCATAGTTATAGCTCAAGGCGAGCGAGCTCAGAACGGGGGAGGCGCGAAACAAGCCTAAACCCAATTTTCACGGTTCACGGTGGTTGAATTCATCCATCTTTGGTTTTCCTTTGCTCACCAAGTCTTTGCATTGCGATTGAATTTTGAGGCCCTCATACACACGGATCAGACTGAAAAAGTGTTTGGCGCGGGCCGTAGCCCATAGTATGTCCTCCCGACGCGCCAACAAGGTGCCGTTGCCAGAGTAGCTCAGCGGTAGAGCAGAGGACTCATAAGCCTTTGGTCGCCGGTTCAATCCCGGCCTCTGGCACCATACTTTTGCCCAAAAGAGCCCTTTTGGGCCATTCCTGCCAAGTACCCACCCCACCCTTGGGAGGTGGTAGATGTG
>VHDH01000016.1 GCA_016871445.1 Verrucomicrobiota bacterium
AGCGCAGCACACGGTGTTCTCGCTGGCCCCCGAGCCGCTGGCGTAGTAACCGCGCAGTTGGCTCAGTGAGGATGACGCGCTTGTGCCGCGCGATGTGGTCGGCGTGCGCGTGGGTGACGACGGCCCACTCGCCCGCGCCGCGTGGGGCGTGCGCGTCGAGCCACAAAGCTAGCTCAGGAAAGTACACCGCGCCGCGCTCGAAGCGGAAGGGACGGGGGCGCGAAGTCATCGCCGAGATGCTGTCGTGCGGCGGGGGAAGGTTCAATGCTGCACACGCGCGCGGCGCTTGGCGGGAAGGGCGGGTAGCGGCTATATTGCCGCCATGTCAATTTGCCGCCTGCTGGCCGTCCTCGCTGTGGTGTCGCATTTGCCGTCCGCATTCAGCGCCGGGCCCTCCGCTCCACTCGATGTCATCTGCGGCCAAGTCGCGGGCGTGCCGGCGACGACGCTGCCGCTCAAGCTCGAGCGCGGAGCACGGATCGCGTTCATCGGCAACGGGCTATTTGAACGGATGCAGGAGCATGGCTGGTTCGAGGCAATGGTGCTGCAACGCTTCGCCAAAGAGGAACTCATCCTCCGCACGCTGGCCTGGCCGGGGGATGAACTCACCGTGCAGCCGCGCCCGGAGGCGTTTGGCGACCTGCATCAACACCTCGCGACGCAGAAGGCGGATGTGATCTTCGCGGCTTACGGGTTTAACGAATCCTTTCGCGGCGCAGAGGCGCTGCCGCAGTTCGAGCGCGATCTGGCCCAGTTCATCGTCGGGCTGAAGCTGCGCCGGTTCAACGGCAAGACACCGCCGCAGGTCGTGCTGGTCTCGCCCATCGCACACGAGAACTTACAGAACCCCAACTGGCCCGACGGCCAAGCGAACAACGTGCGGCTGAAACTTTACTCCGATGCGATGGCCCGCGTGGCGACGCGCTGCGGCGCGGCGTTCGTGGATGTGTTCACGCCGACACGCGTGGCGATGGAGGCTGCGGCCAAACGGGTTCCGCTCACGGACAACGGCATCCACCTTAACGCGGCTGGCTACCGGCTTTTCGCTGAGCAGCTTTTTCGCGGCCTCTTTGACGAATCTGCACCCGCGCCCGCGCCCGCGCTGAAAGTCACCGTCGAGGACCGCAACTTGCAATTCCTCCGGCGCTATCGCGCGCTCAATGGCTTCTACATTACGGGCGGACGCAAGGAACCTTACGGCGTGGTGAACTTCCCCGGCGAGTTCGAGAAGTTTGACCGCATGATTGCCCACCGCGACCGCCGCGCGTGGGACCTCGCGCAGGGCAAGGCCGTCCCGCCGCAGGTGGACGACAGCAACCTCCCGCCGCTCCCCACCATCACCGGCAACCGACCCATCAACGAGTGGATGACGCCCGCCGATGAGTTAAAAGCGTTCACCGTGGACCCGCGCTTCGAGGTGAGCGTATTTGCGTCCGAGGCGATGTTCCCCGACCTCGCCAAGCCCATCCAGATGCGCTGGGACACGCGTGGCCGACTGTGGGTTTCGTGCTCCACGACCTATCCGCAAGTCATCCCCGGCGAAGAGCCAAACGATAAAATCATTGTTCTCGAGGACACAAACCAGGACGGCCGCGCAGACAAGTGCAGCGTGTTCGCCACGAACCTGCACATCCCGCTCTCGTTTGAGTTCGGCGACGGCGGGCTCTACGTGAGTGAGCAGCCGCACCTCACGTTCATCAAGGACACCGACGGCGACGGCCGCGCAGACTTGCGGAAGCTGATTTACACCGGCTTTGGCACGGAGGATTCGCATCATTCGCTGCACGACTTTACGTGGTCGCCGGACGGCGATTTGCTGTTCCGCGAAAGCATCTTTCACCATAGCTCGGTCGAGACGCCCTACGGCCCGGTGCGCGCGCGGGACAGCTCGTTCTTCCGCTTCACGCCGCGCACGCGGCGGCTCACGGCGTTCGGCAGTTACATGAGCACAAACCCGTGGGGGCTGACGTTTGATGAATGGGGCTGGCATCTCGGCAGCCATCCGGTCTTCGCGAGCGCGGTGCACGCGCTGAACGCGCCGTTCCCCGAGCAGCACGTGCCGGCGGGGAATTTCTTCCCGGCCTACAGTGGCACGTGCGGGCAAGAGTTCATCTACAGCCGGCACTTCCCCGACGAGCTGCAAGGCAGCTTCGTCCGCGTGCGCTATAAGCCGGTCAACACCGTCGAGCTGCACCGCTGGGTGGAGCGGGATACCCACTTCGAGGAGCAGCGCATCGGCCACATCATCCAGTCGGCGAACCTCTCTTTCATTCCGGTGGACGTGCGCTTCGGCCCGCGCGGCGACCTCTTCATCTGCGACTGGTATAACCCGGTGAAGGGCCACATGCAGTATTCCCTCCGCGACACGCGACGCGACAAGACCAGCGGCCGCATCTGGCGCGTGACAGCGAAGAACCGCCCGCTGCAAGCCGCGCCCAAAATCGCCGGCGAACCCATCCCGCAACTGCTCGATCTGCTCAAGTCGCCTGACTACCGCACGCGCTACACCGCCAAGCTCGAACTCCGCGAACGCGATGCGCAACAGGTGAAGACTGCGTTGAGCCAATGGCTCGCCGGCCTCGACGCCAAGGCCCCGCGCCATTTGCATCACCAACTCGAAGCGCTCTGGCTCACGCGCAGTCTGGGTGCGGAGAATCCTTCGCTCCTCGCCAAGCTCCTCGAAGCCCCGAACCACCATGTCCGCGCCGCCGCCACGCACCAGTTGCGCTGGACCGCGCCGTCGGCCACGACGCACGCGCAGCTCCGCGCCCGCGCCAACGACACCAACGGCCTCGTGCGCCTCGAAGCCGCCATCACCGCCAGCTACGTCGGCACCGCCGAGGCCCGCCGCGCCGCGCTCGACCTGCTCGCGCATCCGATGGACAGCTACCTCAACTACGCCCTCCGCACCGCGCTCGACTCCGAGCCGCTGCGGAAGTTCGGCCCTGCGGGAGGCAAGCTGGAGACGGAGCATCCGAAGCTGCCCGCTTTCGTCGCGCTGACAAATCCGAAGGCCAAAGCCAACGCGAAGAAAGAAGCGCCCGACCCGTTCGACAAGTTAAACCCGACCGTCGTGCGCATGAGCACCGTGCCGGAGCGCATGCTCTTCACCGTGCTGGAGTTCAAGGTGAAAGCCGGCGCGCCGGTAAAGCTGACGTTTGAGAATCCCGACGCCACCCCGCACAATCTGCTCATCGTCCAGCCCGGCACCGAGGACGCGATCGGTAACGCCGCCAACGAAATGGCAAAGCTGCCCGATGCGTTTGAGAAAATGGACTTCATCCCCAAGTCCGACGCCATCCTGCACGCCACGAAAATGCTAAAGCAAAACCAGTCCGAGACGCTGCGTTTCCATGCGCCGAAGCAGCCCGGCAAATATCCCTACATTTGCTCCTTCCCCGGCCACTACCTCGTCATGCGCGGCATGATGGTGGTGGAATAATGCACATTGATGAATCGTCAGCCTGGGCCAGTCCAACTCGCGCTGCATGAAATTGTCCAGTTCCCTGGCCTTATTTGCGCTAGCGCTGCCCGCCCTTGCCGCCGAGAAGGTGGATTACCTGCGCGACGTAAAGCCCGTGCTGGCCGCGCGCTGCTTCGCCTGTCACGGCGCGCTCAAGCAAGAAGGCAAGCTGCGGCTCGACACGGCAGAGTTCATCCGCAAGGGGGGCAAGCATGGCCCCGCCATCGTCGTAAGCAAACCCGCTGCAAGTTTGCTGCTGAAGAAGGTTTCTGCCGCCTCCCTCGACGACCGCATGCCCCCCGAGGGCGAACCGCTGCACGCGCCCCAACTAGCCGCGTTACGCGAATGGATTGCCGCCGGCGCGCCGGCACCACGAGACGAGCAGCCAGAGAGCGATCCGCGGGAGCATTGGGCGTTCAAGGCCCCAGTGAAGGCCACACTTCCAAAAACCGCCAATCGCCAATCGTCAATCGCCGATCCGGTTGACGCCTTCCTCGAAGCCCAGCGGCGCGCGCAGAAGCTCACCGCCCAGCCGCCCGCCGAACGTTCCGTCTGGCTCCGGCGCGTGACGCTCGACCTCACCGGCCTGCCGCCCACGCTCGCGGAAACCCGCACGTTTGAGGCCGACACTTCACCGCAAGCACGCGAGCGCGTCGTCGAGCGTCTCCTCACCAGCCCGCATTATGGCGAACGTTGGGGCCGGCACTTCATGGACATCTGGCGTTACAGCGATTGGTGGGGGCTAGGCGCGCAGCTTCGTTACAGTCAGAAGCACATCTGGCACTGGCGCGACTGGATTGTGGAATCCCTCAACGCGGACAAGGGCTATGACCGGATGATTGTCGAGCAGCTCGCCGGCGACGAACTTGCTCCTACCGACCCCGCCACGCTTCGCGCCACCGGCTTCTTGGCGCGGAACTATTATCTCTTCAATCGCACGACTTGGATGGACGACGTCGTGGAACACACGAGCAAGGCATTCCTTGGCCTCACGATGAATTGCGCAAAGTGCCACGATCACAAATACGACCCGCTCTCGCACACCGACTACTATGCCATGCGCGCCATCTTTGAGCCGCACCATGCGCGGCTCGACGAACTGCCCGGTACGACGGACCTGGAAAAGGATGGCCTGCCGCGCGCCTACGATTTGCACCTCGACCGCCCCACTTACATCCACACGAAGGGCGATGAGAAGAGGCCTGAGACCAACCAAGTCATCCGCGCCGCCATTCCGGTCGCGCTTGCGTTCAAGCCGCTCGACATTCAACCAGTGAAGCTCCCACCGCCCGCGCATCAACCCGCACTTCAGCCGTGGGTGCTCACCAACCACCTCGCCGCCGCGCAGGAGCAAATTACTGCCGCGCACCAAGCCGTCGAAGCTGCGAAGAAGAAGCTCGCTGAAGCGGAGGCCAAGCAAGCGATCCATCCGACGAACTTGTCGGGGCAGGTGTCTCGCCTGCCTAGTCCCGCGGGCGTCTCGCCCGCCGCTCAGAAAGCTGACGTGGGTGTCCGGGCTCCAACCAACTCGCCCGTCGCCGCCCCCAAGCCGCTCTTCACCGACACCTTCGCCACTGCGAACCCGCAACTCTGGGAACTGCTCGACGGCGAGTGGAGCTACGCAAGCGGCGTGCTCCGCCAATCGGCAGTAAAGCCCGCCCGCAGCGCCGCCCGCAGCCGCGCCGACCATCCCGCCGACTTCCTCGCCACCTTCAAGTTCCGGCCCACCGGCGGCGCGACCTACAAATCCGTCGGCTTCACCTTCGACACCACGGATGCCCGCGAATCACTCGTGTATCTCAGCGCGCACGCGCCCGGCCCGAAGCTGCAAATCGCCTACGGCCGGGCCAACCAATACACCTACCCACCCGCCGGCACGCAGGCCCGCGCCGTGAAGCTTGGGGAAATTTACGAAGTGACCATCCGCGTGCGCGGCCCGCTCATCAACGTGGCCGTCAACGGCGAGCACGCGCTGGCCTTCACGCTGCCCGAGCGCACACCAGGCAAATTCCAGCTCATCACCTACGACGCCACGGCGGACTTTCTCGCCTTCGAGTTGAGTGCGCTGCCCGCCGACGCGCTGCTCGTGAAATCCAGCGCGCCCACCGCCGCACCCACGGCCTTAACCTCGCCTGAGCAAGCTCGCCTCGCGCTCAAGGCCGCCGAACTCGCACTTGCCGCCGCCGAACTGCGGCCCGCGATGGTCCGCGCCGGGTGGGAAGCCGATTCAAAACGCGACCAAACCAACCTGCTCGCCGCCGCCGCGCTGACCGAAGCCAAGTTCAAGCTCGCGCAAGGCGAGGCCGACCTTGCAAAGGCGGAACTGGAAATGCTCTCCCCCACCGGCGATCCCAAGAAGAAGGAGCCCGATGCCGAGAAGAAATTGAAGGCTGCGCAAGACGCGATGGCAAAGGCGCAGAAAGCCATCGCGTCGCCGGGCACGAACTACACGTCGCTCCGCGCCACGCTGAAGGCCTTCGAGGGGCCGGACGAAACCGAAGCGCATCGCCTGCTTCCGTATCCCACCATCAGCACGGGCCGGCGACTCGCGTTCGCCAACTGGCTCGCCGACCGCCAAAACCCGCTGACGGCGCGCGTGCTCGTGAACCACGTCTGGACCCGCCACTTCGGCCAGCCACTGGTCGCGAATGTCACCGATTTTGGCCGCCGGGCCACGCAACCCGTTCACGCTGACCTGCTGGACTGGCTCGCCGTGGATTTCATGGAGCACGGCTGGAGCCTGAAACGGCTACATCGGCAGATGGTGTTGTCCGAGGCGTATCGGATGAGCAGCAGCCAGTCTTCAGTGAGCGCGAAGTCACAGGGGCGCGCGAAGACAGGCTCGGAACTCAATACTGAATCACTGAACACTGAATACTCCGCCAGCTTCAGCCGCGACCCCGAGAACAAATTCTTCTGGCGCATGAACCCGCAGCGCATGGACGCCAACGTCCTCCGCGACAGTCTGCTCCACCTCGCCGGCACGCTTGATCTCAAGCTCGGCGGACCGACGATTGATCCAAAGCGCGAGGACTCGGTGCGGCGAAGCTTTTACTTCACTCAGTCACCGGAGGACTTGAACAAGTTCTTGGAGATGTTCGACAACGCGAACACGAAGGAATGCTACCGGCGCGACGAGAGCATCCTGCCGCAGCAAGCGCTCGCCCTCGCCAACAGCCGGCTGGTCAACACCGCCGCCGCGAAGCTTGCCGAGCGGCTGGTGCAGGACGCCGAGAGTGCCTCCGATGACGCCTTCATCCGTCGCACGTTCACCACGCTGCTCGCCACCGCGCCTACGCCCGCCGAGCACGCGCTGTGCGTGGAAAGCCTCGCCCAGTTCCTCGCTGCCGCGAAAGAACGCAAAGCCGCCCAACCCGAAGCAAAAGCCCGCGCCGCCTTTGTCCACACGCTCCTAAACCACAACGATTTTATCACGATTCGTTGAGCCAGACGAAAGCCCCGTCATTAAAAATGCCATTGAGCGTGTCCGACCGATCACTCGGGCCAGCCAATGACGGGCTTCATCATAGCGGCCACCATGCGCTGCCCAATCGGCTCACCAAGAGCTTCATTTTGTTCCATTGCGCGCCTGCACTCTGTTTGAAACGCAAGTGGATTGGATTAGCCTTCTGACAATGGTGGACAACGAGGATCAGGGATCTATCTGCAGCTTCGATTGAAAGCTACGAGTTACTAGTCTCGGCAGGAAAATTGCTTGAGCTAGGAGTTTAGTCTGACTCAGATGTTTCATCTGAGAATATCGCTGAGTAAATTACCGCCCAGCTCGCCTCACTCCTTGGCCCGCCGCCGCTTCCGCGCCAGCGCCTTGACGCCGTGCACAGCGAAGAGCGCGGCGCCCACGATGCCCGCGTCGTTGCCCATCGTGGCAGGGACGATCTTGGCCTCGACGTTCTCCAGGTAGCGGAAGAATTGCTCGGGGTCGCTGCTGACGCCGCCGCCGATGATGAAGAGGTCGGGCGCAAGCATATATTCCAGCGTGGTGAGGTAACGGTCCACGTTCCGGCCCCACTGTTCCCATGCCCATTTGTTGCGCTCGCGGGCGACGGTGGAGGCAAACGTCTCTGCGTCCTGTCCACCGATTTCAAGGTGGCCCAGTTCAGTGTCGGGCAACAAGGAGCCGTTGTGCAACACGGCGGAACCGATGCCGGTGCCCAGCGTGACGAGGACCACGGTGCCGCGCACCCCGCGCCCCGCGCCAAAGCGGGCCTCGGCTAACCCTGCAGCGTCGGCGTCGTTGCCCACGGCGACGAAGGGCACGCTGAGCGCACGCCGCAGGTGATCCACGATTTCGTGACGCACCCATGCGGCATCGAGATTGGGCGCGCGACGGACCACGCCCTGCTTGATGAGGCCAGGGAAGCCGACGCCCACGGGGCCATGCCACTTGAGTTTCTTCGCCAAGTCGGCGATGGCGGCAACGACGGACTTGGGCGTAGCAGGCTGCGGCGTCGAGGCACGAAAAACGTCGGTAGTCAGGGTGCCTTTACGAGTGTCTACCACGGCGACCTTAATGCTGGTGCCACCGATGTCCACGCCGAGAATGAGATGCGGTTCGTTCATAAGCAAAGCGGTTTTGCCGGGGGACTTATACGTATTTCGGCGGGAGGCTCAAGCCCGGGCGTAACTCATTTAGAGAGCGCCACGATGTAACGTTGAAAGCGGGTGGTTTCCTCCGCGAGGCCAAGGTCGCTGTAAATGTGATGCAAATTCGCGCAAATGCGCTGAAGGATGCGGCGCGGTGTGACCGGAGCAAGGAAGCCGTCGTGGAAATCGTGGCCGGAATTGCTAAGGAACTTGATGCAATCGCCCTTGGTCATCAGCTTGCCTTTGCGGAAGGGATCAATATAGACCTCACCCCTCGTGGTTTGCAGCCGGCAGACGAAATGCCCCGGCATGCCAATGCCCGTGATGGGCAACCGCAGCCGACGTGCGACGGCCAGGTAAACGACGCAAAGGCTGATGGGATTACCCGTGCGGCGATCCACCACGCGGCTGAGGTAACTGTTGTCAGGGTCGTAATAGGCGGACTCGTTGCCGGTGAAGCCCAGCTGATTGAAGAGGTAAAAATTGATCGTGCCGATGATGCGGTCCAGCGGTGCACCGAAGTCTATTCGCGCCCGCAGGTCGGCCGCGTAGGTGTCAAAGAGGGCAGTGTAAGCCAGCGGATTGATGTTGGGATATTGCGTCTGACAAAGCAGCCAGACGGCCTGTTCCAAGTCCATGTCCTCGCCTTGGCTAAGGCAAAACGCGAGAAAACGGTTATCCGCAGCACCGCGCTCAAAGTGGTCAACAATTTCCTGCGCACGCCGACGCAGCAAGGGATCGCTGCTCAAAGTGTAACCGCGCAGCCAGTCACGTGCAGGCTGGCCCAACTCAATCATCTTGGCACGAATGAGTTGGTAGATGGCGGGATCATCATCGGTAAGCAGGGTGAGAAAGGCGTTGCGCTGGCCCTCAGTGAGGGCTGCCGGGGCACATGCGCTGGTGGCAGCTGAATTCACGCCTGACAGAGAGAGGGTGGCGAACACTCCTGCCAAGTTCAATGCAGAAACCGACCCGCGGGCAGCGGGCTACCTCACGGCGGTAGACACACCGTGGGAGTTGCTACTTTGAACCTTGAAGTTTGAACCCGCCCCGCCACCCTTCCCCCATGGAAACACCCGACCAATTGCGCGAACTCTTTCGGATGCAGCAGGCCCTTAACCAACGGATCGGCGTCAAGACCGAGGGTATGAGCGAGGCGGAGAAGACCAAGTGGCTGCTAAACTACACCCGTGCCATGCAGCAGGAACTGGCCGAATTGACCGATAGCGTACCGTGGAAGTGGTGGGCCAAATACCAGAAGTTCGACGAGCAGAACGCGCGGGTGGAGGTCGTGGACCTGTTCCACTTCCTCATCAGCATGGCGCAGGTGCTCGGGATGAGTGCGGACGACGTTTTTGCCGCCTATGTGAAGAAGAACGCGGTGAACTTCCAACGCCAAGAGTCAGGCTACACGCAGAAAGACCACGGCGACTCAAAGCACATCTGACGCCCAGGCCGGGGAGTAGGTGAGGAAAAAAGAGGTGGTGGACCGGAGTTTTTAACACTCTGTTATTACCGCGCTCATCACCCTCTTCGCCGTGCGGGAGCGCCGCTATTTCTTTTCCGCCTTTTTCGCCGGGGGCTGGCCGACGAACGGCTTAGCGGAGGGCGGAATGGGATCGGCGGGCGTGGGCTTCAGGTAGGTGTCGTTTAGCTTATCGCACGACCAAAGCAGCCCGCGCGTGACCATGTCGAGGTAACGGGGGTCGCCCACAGTGCCGTTGTTGTGGCCCAGCGTGCTGCTGAAGACGCGGGCCTTGCCGTATTGGTTCACCCAGGTGACGACGGCCTCGGCTTCCTTATCGCTGCCGTCTTTTTGCTTGATGACTTGCTTGCCCTTCATGAGCGGCGTGGCGGACGGGAAAATCTGAGCGTTGTTGTAAAGCTCCTCGTTCACGGTGGTCCAGTTGGCGAGGGGCTTGGTGATGGGATGATTCTTGTCGAGCACGGTCACAGCGATGGGCATCTGGGGACCGTGGTTAAAAGACTGGAGGCCGAGATAATCAAACCACAGAGCGTCGGCGGAGCCGGGTTGCACGTTTTCACGAAACTGGCCCACGCGGTAGCTGTGCATGGCGCAGTGGAGGTTGACGCCCGCCACGCCGGCGCGGTGCGCGGCGAGAATGTTCTTCACGTAGTCCATGTCTTTCACGTCCGCCGAGCATTCATCGTGGATGATCACGTCGTAGCCCTTGGCCCAGTCGGGCTTCTCATACTTTTCAAACCTGGCCTTGGTGCTGCGGTCGGGAGAATGGATAGTTTCCACCTCAACGTGAGCGCGCGCCTCGATGCCCTCCTTCAGGATGACGTGCTGGATGGCGTAGTCATGGCAGCAGCCGCCGGCGATCACGAGGGCGCGCAGGGGTTTGGGCGCGGCAGCTTGGCTGGCAGCAAAGGCGGTGAAGACGAGGAGGCTAGCGAGAATTGGTTTCATATTGGGCAATTACAACAGAGTGGACGCGTGCAAGGAACGAAGAAATTCAACCGCTGCGACGCAACAACTTCATTTTCACGCCAATTCAGCAGTTGACGCATTAGATGCGTTTTCCTAATTCTTTGCTCCCCTTTATGGGGGCGTAGCTCAATTGGTTAGAGCGCTGCCCTGTCACGGCAGAGGTTGCGGGTTCGAGCCCCGTCGCTCCCGCCAGCCCTCAATGGCTGGTTTCCGGGCTGATCCACAAACGCAATGGCCTCAGCCGGTGCCTGCCCAGCCGGGTTGGCGCGATTGACTTTCTCCTTCCCGCCGCTGGCGGCGCCGATATTCTGCGCGCCCTATGTTGACGAAATTTACGATCGCCGCACTCGCTGGCGACGGCATCGGTCCGGAGGTCATGCGCGAAGCCATCAAGGTGCTGCGCGCGATCGAGAAGAAGTTTTCCCTGACCGTCCAGATCACCGAGGCCCCGGTGGGCTGGGCGGGCATTGACGCCGCCGGCAAGGCGCTGCCGGACGCCACGCTCGCGGTGTGCAAGCAGGCGGATGCCATCCTGTTCGGCTCCGTGGGCCTGCCGGACCGCGATCCGACCATCCCGAAGGAGGAGCGCCCCGAACGCGCCGCGTTGCTGCGCATCCGCAAGGAGTTCGGTCTCTATGCGAACCTGCGCCCAGTGCAACTCCCGAAAGCGCTGGCGCACGCGTGCCCGCTGCGGCCAGAGCGGCAGGGCGACGGCATTGACATTCTCGTTGTGCGGGAGCTGACGGGCGGCATGTATTTCGGCCAGCCAAAGAAAACCGAGGATTACTTCCACGAGGAGCCACAGGCGGACGAGGGCGCAACCGTGATCATGAAACGCGCGCAGCGGGCAACTGACACGATGGTTTACACTACCCCCGAAATCGAGCGTATCGCGCACGTCGCCTTCAAAGCGGCGTCGCTCCGGCGCAAGAAGGTCACGAGCATTGACAAGGCAAACGTGCTCGAAAATGGCGTACTATGGCGTGACGTGGTCACGAGGGTTGCGCGGGCATACCCGAATGTGACGCTCGAACACATGTTCGTCGACAATGCCGCAATGCAGCTCGTACTCAAGCCCACGCAGTTCGACGTTCTCCTTTGCGAAAACATGTTTGGCGACATCCTCAGTGACGAGGCGGCAGCGCTCGCCGGTTCGTTGGGCATGCTCCCCAGCGCCAGTCTGGGCAAGGTCAGCGGCGAACTCACCTTTGGGTTTTATGAGCCCGCCGGCGGCACCGCGCCGGACATCGCGGGCAAGAATCTCGCAAACCCCATCGCACAAATCCTCTCCGTCGCGCTCATGCTCCGCTATAGCTTCGGCTTGAATGACGCGGCCAGTTCCATTGAAGCCGCCGTGGCTAAAGCCATCGGCTCGGGATTACGCACCGGCGACATCTTTTCACCACACGACACTGGTGCAAAGAAGGTCGGCACGCGCGAGATGGGCGACGCCATCGCGGCGGCCATTTAGTCGCTGCGCACGCCAGTCTGCCCCGCTACAACGGCAGGCATGAAATCACACACCGAGCAGCTTTGGTTTGAAGTGCCGGGCCGGCGCGGCTTCGTGAACATCACGGCGACCGTCGAGGCGCTCGTGCGGAAGAGCGGCGTCCAGGAAGGGCTGTGCCTAGTGAACGCCATGCACATCACGGCCAGCGTGTTCATCAACGACGAGGAGTCCGGCCTGCATCACGACTACGAGGTCTGGCTGGAGCGCCTCGCGCCGCACGCGCCCACCACGCAGTATCACCACAACCGCACCGGCGAGGACAACGCCGACGCGCATCTGAAACGGCAAATCATGGGCCGCGAAGTCGTCGTCGCCATCACGAAGGGACAGCTCGACTTTGGTCCGTGGGAGCAAATCTTCTACGGAGAGTTTGACGGCAACCGACGCAAACGAGTGTTGGTTAAAATTATCGGAGCGTAACTGCTTGAGACCGCCGCACTCCAAGAGACTGACATGAACGCGGATCTTATGCTGGCACCAGCTTAGCACGTCTCATTTGGCGAAAAGTTGAGGCTGACAGAAATTTCCGCCGCCGCTTTCAACATAATAATTAGACCTCGCTGGCCGGTTGCTGCTTCTGCAAGCTGATCGCATGAAAATCGCCCTGCTTATGTTCGCCGTCGCAGCGCAACTCGCCCTAGCCGCCGCGCGCACGCCCAATGTTATCTTTATCATGGCCGACGACCTCGGCTACACGGACGTCGCGTGCTTTGGCAGCAAGTATTACGAGACGCCTAACCTTGACCGGCTCGCGACGCAGGGCATGAAGCTGTTGAGCCATCATCACTGCCAGAACTGCACACCCACGCGCGCAGCACTCATGAGCGGCCAATACGGCGCGCGCACCGGGGTCTACACGGTCGGCGGCATTGACCGCTTCGACTGGAGCGCGCGCCCGCTCCGGCCCGTGGATAATGTCACCGACCTCCCGCTCGACCGCGACATCATCCCCAAACAGCTCAAGGCCGCCGGCTATGCGACCGGCATGTTCGGCAAGTGGCACATCGGCGAGCGCGGCGAGTTCCATCCCGGTAAACGGGGCTTCGACGAGGCCATCAGCAGTGCCGGCCAACACTTCGATTTCGCCACCAACCCAAAGGTGGATTACCCGAAAGGCCAATACCTCGCCGACTTCCTCACCGACCGCGCAGTGGATTTCATCACGCGCCACAAGGACAAACCCTTCTTCCTCTACCTCCCGCACTTCGGCGTCCACTCGCCGCATCACGCGAAGCCGGAACTCATCGCCAAGTTCAAGAACAAGCCCGGCGTCGGCGGTCACAACAGCCCCGTCTACGCCGCGATGATTGCCAGCGTGGACGAGAGCGTGGGCCGCGTGATGAAAACGCTCGACGACCTCAAGCTCGCCGACAACACCGTGCTCATCTTTACCAGCGACAACGGCGGCGTGGGCGGCTACGGCCGGCCCGATGGCCTCATCCGCGAGCCCGGCAAGGAAGCCCAGGGCAAGAAAGCCAAAGGCGAGGACGGCGACGGGGGCGGCATCACCGACAACACGCCGCTGCGCAGCGGCAAGGGCAGCCTCTACGAAGGCGGCACGCGCGAGCCATTCATCGTGCGCTGGCCCGGCGTCATTAAGCCCGGCTCGTCCTGCGGTGTGCCCACCATCCACGTGGATATTTTTCCGACAATGCTTGAAATCGCCGCCGCGCCAAAGCCCCGACAGGTGCTGGACGGCGAAAGCCTCGTGAAGCTCTTCCGCGATCCCGCCGCGAAGCTCACGCGCGACGCCATCTTCCAGCACTTTCCCGGCTACCTCGGCTCCGGCCCGGGCCTTTGGCGCACGACGCCGGTGAGCCTCATCCAATCCGGCGACTGGAAGCTCATGGAATATCTCGAGGACGGAAAACTGGAACTCTACAACCTCCGCGACGACATCGGCGAAACCAAGAACCTCGCCAAGGAAATCCCCGACAAGGCGAAGGAACTCCACGCCCGCCTCGTCGCCTGGCGCAAGGAGGTGAAAGCCCCGATGCCTAAACCGAACCAGCCAAGCGAAACACCCGCCGCCCAACCGAAGGAGAAGAAGGGCAAGGGCAAGAAGAAGGGGAACCAGTGAGCCAGCTAAGGCAAGGCACGACCCAAGTTTATGCCGTTAGTGCGATTCAGCTTAGCACGAAGTTTGTCTCCCACAGCTCGTAGAGGGTGGCCTTGAGGCCGAGCCGGGCATAGACCTCCTTCGCCTTGGTGTTGTGGGTGTCCACGTAGAGGCGCACGCCGCAAACATCCCTTCGTATGCGCACGAGTCGCTCGATGTGAGCGTGCAGCGCCTTGAAGACGCCGCGCCCGCGATGCTCCGGCGCGACGAACACGCTCTGAATCCACCAGAAGTTGCCGTTCCGCCAGTCACTCCACTCGTAGGTGATGAGGAGTTGACCGATGACCTCGCCGCCGGATTCGGCAACGAAGTAAACACCCTTGGCCGGGTCGGCGAGCAGCGCCTTCACCCCGCGCAGCACGCGGGCCGGACTGAGCTTGCGCTGTTCGGTCTCCTGCGCCATCGCGCGGTTGAACCGGGCAATGACGGCGGCGTCGGTGGCGCGAGCGGGACGGATCAAGAGGGACTTTGGCTCCCGCTTGGCCACCGCGGCTTCGGCTGACAGCGCCCGAGCCGAAACAGCGACGCCGGACTTACTCGTCTTTCTTTTCATTGTCGGACCGTGAGAAAGCAAAGAACCCGGCAATGACGAGCAGGCCCATGACGAGGAGTCCAAGTAATAAACCCATAGGCAGAAAATTACTTCTTATAGTGAGAAAGTAGAGTGTTTTCGGTTCGCTTAAGCTGCTACTGAAGCCCTACCTACCCCGGAAGGAGTTTATGACCAAGGGACCAAATCACATCGCAAACACCACGCAGCCAGTTTTACGATTTGATGTCCCGCATGTGGAAATGCGTTGCCCCGATGACAAAGGCAGTCACGTTCACGCCTATTAGCACGCTGAATGATTCAGCGATCTGCGCGGTTTGCATTGGTTTACTGAAAACAAGAATCCACGAGCGGAAATGGTGCGTGATGGCGAGATCCTTCCAGTCAGCGAAGAAAGGCATTCCTTCCATTACAACGCTCAAGAAAAGTAATGAGATCGCGAGGATAGTGGCGGCGGCGGGCTTCATGTTGAAGCAGGAGAACATGAACGCGAGGCTCAGCATCGTGCAGGCGTTGAGCGCGAGGAACGCGTGCGCCAACGTGTAATATTTTAGCCCACCGGCCGCGTCGAGGACATTGAAAATGGGCGATCCGCCGGGGATGGGGATGAAGACAAACATGCCCTTCCACTCAAACCAGCACCGGGCAAAAAACAAGGCCATCGCCCCGAGCGCTACGGTGAGGATTGCCGCAAAAATGACGCCGGTTAGCCACTTGGTGAAGAGCAACCGAAAGCGCGAGATAGGCCGCGAGAGGATCATCCGCAGTGTGCCATCTTCGGCTTCCTTCGCCACGAGATCACCGCCCACAAGTGTGACGTAAAGTGGCATCAGGAGTAGAATTTGCGGGATGAGCATGAGCACCGCCACCGTCAGCGCAGAGATAAACTCCGTGGCCAGATAACCATTAGACTCGAGCAAGCGGGCTGTGCCCTTCTGCCAATTGGAAAACCGGAACGCCAGCAGCATGAGGTTCTGCGCCAACAAGAAGACGCCAAAGCCGATGTAGGTGCGCTTCTTGCCAAAAAGCTTTGCCAATTCGCTGCGGAGTTGGAGGAAGAACATATCAGTGAGCGGCGGGCAAAGGTTTTTTAGCTCGGCTGTCCTGCATCAAGTTTAAGTAAAAGCTTTCTAGTGTCTCCTCTTCTTGTGCGATTTCAAAAACTGGGATGTCCAGCGCCACGAGGCGGCGGACCAAAGTGTCGGTTCTTACACCGTCAGCCAATGCGACGTGCGACTCATTACGCGTGTCAGTGATTAGTTTCTCAGTTAGGAGGCAGGCGACAGCTTTGGTAAAGTCACCGACTTTTAGCCGGATCCACTGCTTGGTCTGCTTTGCCTCGGCCAGTGTGCCCTCAAAGACTTTTCGTCCTTGGTTGACGACCGCGATGCGAGTGCATAGCAGTTCAACCTCATTGAGCAAATGCGAGGATAGCAGAATGGTCAGGCCCAACTCTTTTTGCAGGCGCTGGATGGTAAGGCGCATTTCATGGATACCCTCTGGATCGAGGCCGTCACTAGGTTCGTCAAGGATTAGCAGCTCCGGGGCAGGCAACAATGCCTGCGCGAGTGCAAGGCGCGTCCTCATGCCATGGGAATATTTACTGACTTTGTCGCCGTCCCGGCCAGTGAGACCGACCCATTCGACAATCTTGCTGATGCGCTCTGGCGACGTGGGTGCGGTGTAGTGACTGAGGATTTCCAAATTTTTTCGCCCACTAAGGTAGTCGTAAAAGACGGGCGTTTCGAAAATCGCTCCGACGCGATGGAGAGCTTTCGCGCGATCGCGCGTAATGTCATGGCCGCAAATGCTTAACTGACCGGTGGTGGGCCAAACTTGCCCAAGCATCATGCCGATAGCAGTGCTTTTGCCGGCGCCGTTGTGGCCGAGCAACCCGAAGATCTCGCCGCGCGGCACGGAGAGATCAAGGTCGCGCACCGCCCAACGCGCACCGAATTGCTTGCTGACACCTCGCAATTCAATCACCGCGTACCTCCTACCTCGAGCAGTTTGTTGATGTGACCGTCAGCGTAGAGAAAATTCACTTCCTTGCCGGGGCCACGATCCTTGTGGAAATTATCCTTGTCGTAAAAGACGGGAATTTGGTGAGGGTTAAAGGCCATCATCATGACGATAGGGCGGTCGGCATCCTGACCGTTGAGGAGCGAGTTCCAAGCAAAGCTGGTGCCGGTCTGCCGAAAAACATCGAGGCGGTCAGACGGACACTTCCAGACATTCGAGTTGCCGCCGGTGTACCGGAGGAGAACCCGCTCTGGGGAGGGCAGCACGGTTGAGTTGGCAGGCGGGATGGAGTTAGTGCCCAACAACGCGTCGCGCATAAAAGGCAAACGGTTGTTGTTATCAGAGACGTACAGTTGAAGGCCGATGCCAAGCTGCCGGAGGTTACTGAGACAGGCAGTGCCGCGAGCAGCTTCTTTCGCCTTGCTCATTACCGGGAGAAGTAAGCCCGCGAGCACGCCAATGATAGCAATAACTACGAGGAGTTCGATGAGGGTAAAAGCCGCAGAGAAGGTGCGGATTGCAGACTGCGAGACGCGGAGTGGTGAGCACATGGTCACCTTACAGGCTGCATCAACCGACCGCTCTCCATCGAGCGCTGGATCTCTTCTAGTAACGGCGCGAGTTCGGCCTTTGTCTGCGCGGAGCTTTGCGAATAAAATGCGCCCAAGCCAGCAGCGGTGGCGCGCTTCTGCAATTCAGGATCAAGCGGCGGCGGCGCGTCTTTGCCCTGCCACTGGCCGGCGTTGCGCGGGTCGTTGCGGGCCTCGCGTAGGCGACGAAGGCTGTCTTGCAGAGCCTTTTGACGTTTTTCGGGCGGAAGCTGCTCAAAAGCCGTGAGCATCTGAGAAACGCCTGACGGCATCGTCGCCTCGATGAGGTCGCCCTTTTCTTGGTCGGTCATGGCCTTGAACCACTTCTCCCACTCACGATCCATCCGTGTAGAACGGCGTTCGTCGGCGGGAAGCTGGTTCATGTAATCGGCGAGCTTCTTGAGGGCCGCTGCTCGCTTGGCGCCTTGGAGTTTGGTTGGGTCGGTATTAGCAAGGTAAGCGCGAACCTTTTCTCCAGTGACTTTGGCGTTTTTGGCGACGACAAAACCGATCATGACAACTATCCACACACCGACGAGGACACCAACAGCTACGGCGACGGGTTTGTGGCGCGGATTCATTTAAAAGGAAGTTAGCAGGATCATTAAACCGCGCCAAGTTTGTTTCGCATGCCATTCGCTCTTTTACTCCCATCGGACGAACGCGCGAAAAAACCTTTTATTTGTAGTGTTTTTCTCTTGCGTGCTATGGGAACGAGGTTTTTTATGTGCGCAAGTCGCAAGACGAACTACCTAACCAAGTAACACTCAACACAAACATCAATCATGGCAAAAGCCCTCACCAAGTCCGCACTCGCAGGCGCCGTCGCCGAAAAGGCCGGCCTCACCCGCAAGCAGGCGTCCGGCATCCTCGCGCACCTCGCCGAGCTCGCCTACAAGAACGCCAAGAACACGTTCACCCTGCCCGGCATCGGCAAACTCGTGCTCGCCAACCGCCCCGCGCGCAAGATGATCATGCGCTTCGGCCCCAACATCGGCCAGGAGATCACCGTGCCTGCCAAGCGCGTCGTCAAGTTCCGCGTCGCCAAGGCCTGCAAGGACGCCATCCTTGGTGGGAAGTAATCCGATCTACTTTGTATTCAAAGCCTCCCGGCGCGAGCCGGGGGGCTTTTTTGTTCGACCCAGTTCAGCGAGTCGAGCAACTACTTAGCCAAGAGGGCCTTCTCGATGGCCTTCACCAACCCGTCTTCGTCGGGTTCGGTGCCGGTGTCAAAGCGCGCGGCGAGCTTGCCGTCCCGACCGACAAGAAACTTGGCAAAATTCCACGTAACCGGGCCGGGCAACGGTGAACCTTTGCCCGTGAGCGCGGCGAAAAGCGGATGCTGCTCGGGGCCGGCGGCGATGCGAACTTTTTCGAACATCGGGAACGTCACCTTGTAGTTGGCAGTGCAGAACTGTCTGATCTCCGCCGCCGTGCCCGGCTCCTGACCGCCAAAGTCATTACATGGGAAACCCATCACCACCAGGCCGCGCGCCCCGTATTTATTGTGCAATGCCTGAAGGCCGGCGTATTGCGGTGTTGCGCCACATTGCGAAGCTACATTCACAAGGAGCAGCACCTTACCGGCGAAAGGCTTAAGCGAGGTAGCCTTACCTTCGATGTCTTTTAGCGGGATGTCGGCCAGCGGCTTGGGCTGGGCGGCGACAAACTGAGTGAGGGCGGCAAATGCAATAACAGATACAAGTTTCATTACGCTAGAGTAGCGCAAAGCTCGCGGGTGTCCAACCAGCGTGTGAGGCAACCTGACTCGACCGCGCGCCAGTTGGGAACCTATCCTCCCAAGCAAGCGAACCCCGTGTGGAAGAAAATATGCCGGCGGGGCGCTACGCTTCGCTTAAATTCCTTAAGCAATCCTCCCCAAACAATTCAATCGCATCCCGGCGCATCCTCGGGATTTCCCGCTAGACGAGCCCGCCGTAGAACCGTTCAACCACGCGCTTGAAGTCATTGGCCTCGACCTTGACGATGCCCATTTCACGCCGCGCGTTCTCAACGGCGTCGCTGGCATGAGCGGCGTTGACCATTATGTTCGAGCCAAACTCGCGGCGGATGGAGCCGGGCGGAGCTTTCGCGGGGTCAGTAGGACCGAGCACATCGCGGATTTTAGCGACGGCGTTTGGGCCTTCATACACCAACGCGATACACTTTTCGGTGCCCGGCTCGGCGAGTTGATCCCTCGGGCACTCGCTCTCGGCGCGACCAGACATAAAGCGAACGATGTTGTCGAACTGGTTGTCGCCAAAGACCGGCCCAAGCACCTCGCCTAACGCAGCCTCAGCTTCAGGCGGAAGGGTGAAGCCGATACTCGGATCCTTTTCGAGCACGGCTTTGGCTTTTGCGGCGATAACGCCCTTAAGCTTGCTGCGCAAAAACTCCTTTACCGGGCCGTAGAACTCCATTGCCTGTGCCGTGCTCATATGCAGCACGCGGATACCAACGATGTAGAGGCCAGTGCGCGAGAAGAAGTCGATAAGGTTACCGGGCCGGCCCGTGGCAAAACGGAAGTTGTCGGGCTTGATGAGGACCAATGTGCGCTCGACTTTGTCGCCAGGTGGATGCTCGACGCAGTCGTCGAGAACACCCCCATCCGCGTCAGAGTAACGTGCCCAGAGCTTCAACTTCACGGCAGCCTCCTCCGTGTTCGGCGCAGCGAGCACAGCCGGCTCGAAGTATCGGACCTGATCGTGCTCATCCAGCACGTAGTCGCCAAAGGTGTCGCGGATACTCTCGCCGCTGCGGCTAACGTGACTGATATTGCCCACGACGGAGCGGACCTTGCGCACGGCGTCATCGCCCTGAAATAGCAACATCATCGAACGACGGCGGCGGCCGGTCTTAGGATCAGGGCCAAGCTCGTGAACGATGTAATCATGAATGAACTGTTGAACTTTGGTGTCCTGCGGATCAGCCGACGAAATGATTACCTTTGAGTATTCCTCTACGAGCTTTGAACACGCGCCGAACATTCGGGCAGCGATAAGCTCCAGACCTGTTCGAGTAATAAGCCGCGCCAAGATGCCGCCGGTGCGGGACTTGGCGAGGGTGTAGGGCGTAACGATGACGTAAGCGAGTTGCTGGGCCATGAATTAGGTCGGGGAAGAGGGGTTAGACAACCGGCCCGGCGGGATTGCCCGGAGCGGCAGGGGTGGCAGGAACCGCCGGGGCGACCTTACCACCAAGAATCTTGAACATGACCGTGGCGCACGTTGGGCAGCGGCCCTTGATAGCCTTGCGCCCATTCTTCATCGTCTCCTCAACGGCCTCGGTGATTTCCTTCTTCGCCTTACATTTTACACAATAACCTTCGGCCATAGGCAATTTCTGTCGGGGCCACGACATGCGACTCCGCAGTTACTTTGTAAGACTACGAGCCGAGCAACCGGAGTGCAACGGGGAAATCTGGCGCACGAATGCCGGGGTATATTGTGATTCTTGAAAATACTCCTATCTATCTATTTTAAAGCATTTTATGCAGATAATTTGTTCGTCATTTTACTACCGAACGATGCATCACTTGCCCGATAGTCGTTGCAGCAGCTCGAAGGCTGGGGTCCGGTTTAAGGGAGCCTCAAATGCTGTTTGAACTGCAGCGCCAAGCCAGCGGCCAGCGCGCCCCCCCCGGAGGGCAGTTGGCGGCGGGGAAGGTCCGGATTCATTGGCAGTTTAGGACGTGGCAACATAGGGAGGGTTCAACGCGCCCGTGCGCCTTCACCACCCATGACTTTAGGCTCACGCCAGGCAAAGCGCTTTCTCGCGGGATGTTCCTTGCCTTCAACTGCATCCGCGATGAGTTCCCCGAGCACGGGCGCGAACTTGAACGCATGCCCACTATCGCCCGCCGCAATCACAAGCCCGGGCCGCTGCGGATGGTGGTCGAGCCAGAAATTGCCGTCGAAGGTGTCACAGTAAAGGCACAACCGCGTGCCGATGAGCGGCGCGTCTGCAAGCGCGGGAAAGGTGTCACGCAGAAAGTCGCGGAAACGCGGCTCATCTTGAGGAGAAATTTCACGCGGCTCGTCGGGATGAACGCGCCGGCCGGGCCCATGGTTCGCCACCTTAAGCGTGCCGTCAGCAAGTGCAGGGAAGCCATACCAACCCGTGCGGCCAATGTCCGCTGCCCACACCGGAAAGTGTGGGGCCTGCCACTGGGTCGGATTCGCGACGCGGAAGTGCAGTACCGGCTGGCCCGTGGCCCACATCACGCCGCTCAACTCCGGCAGCAACGTTGGCGTCCACGCACCGGTCGCCAGCAGCGTGAACTCCGCTCGGAACTCACGCCCGTCCTTTGCGCGCACGCCGATGACGCGCGACTCCGTTTCCAGCAACCGCTCGAAGGCGCAGTGCTCGCACAGGCGCACGCCTTCGCGCCGCGCCCTTGCGGCCAGCCAAGCCCCAGTCTTGCTGCTCTCTGCCCAACCGCCAGTCGGATTGAGATAGCCAGCGGGATACTTATCCGCCGCCCAAGCGGGAAAGCGCTGCGCGACGGCGACGGAGTCCAGCCGTTGCAACTTTTCTCCCTGTCCCGTGAGAATTTTAAAACTCTCAAACTCAAAGCCGCCGGGCCGCATTGCCTCACGAGAGAGAACCAAGAAACCATCCTTATGAAAAAGTGTCTGCCCTGACTCCATATTCCACTCCGCCCAGCGCGCCAGAGATTTTTTACCTAAAGCAGTCCAAAAATCATCCGCCCCGTAATCCATCCGCACCACTTTACTGATGTCCGTGGACGCCGCCGTGGGCGTGGGCACCGGTCCGGGTTCGATCACCGTCACGTCCCAGCCGCGTCGGCGCAACTCCCGCGCAGCGGTCAGGCCAAAGACCCCTGCGCCGACAATGAGGATGGAGTGGGTTGCTGCCATATCGAAGTGCCACTACCGTTCATCTTACTGCTTCAGGGAAAAACAACAGAGCCGCGGGATCAGTTTACGCTCCAACGCGTTTCTTGATTTCCTTCAACTGCGCGGCTTCGGGCTTGGCGGTGTAAAACTTGTCCAGCGGATAGCAGCCGGAAATGAGGCCGTTACGCGGGGCGGTGGTGCAGTCGCTAAAGGTGCGACATATGTGGCGTTTCTCGATTTCGCCCTTCGCCGCGGCGTCCGCGAGCATCGCCGGGTAGCTCAACACGGCGCGGCCGATGCCCACCAAGTCGGCCCAGCCGTGACGGAGTAAGTACTGCGAAACGTGCGGCAGAAATTCCTGCAAGTAACTGAGGCCGGAGCCGACCAACACCGGCGTATGGAGTTTTGGATTTTGGGTTTTGAGTTGGGCGAGGTGTCCCTTCAGCTTCCGCACGACCTGCACCTGTCGCTCCAAGTCAATCAGCGGATCGTAGGCGGGTTGGTAGCCATCGCTCGGCGGATAGGCGGCGGGTCGCTGGAGGTGCGGCGTGTAGTAGGGTGAGCCGGCAGTGGTGTTGAGAATCTTGACGCCGAGTTGCGCGCACAGCTCGGCGAACTGGAACGTCTCCGCGAGGTCAATCTGCGTCGGGTCGCTTTGGCTCACGCCGAAACCGTAGCGATACGGCAGGCACTTGCTGAAATCCTCCGGGATGCCGGGGCCGAGCTTGCCCGGCACGGACAGTGCGGGGTCGGGGCGATGCGGCACTTTGTCGAAGCAGCTCAGGCGCACCGCGAAATCAATCGGGTTCCCGCTGGCGCGGATGCCCGCGACGACCTCCCGCAGGATGCGAGTGCGGTTCTCGAAGCTGCCGCCGAACTTGCCGGGCCGCGTGTGCGCGCCGAGGAATTCGTGCAGCAGGTAGCCGTGGCAGTGCTTGATGTCCACGAAGTCCGCGCCCACGTCCCACGCGATTTTCGCCGCGCGGATGTAGTCTTGGATGAGCTGTTCAATCTCGGTGTCCGTGAAGACCTGCGCGTCGCGCGTGACCTTAAACTTGGGGTCGAGCACCGGATGACGGAAAGCAACGCGCGGCTCGTAGGTGGTCTTCGCGTTGGGTTTGCAGAAGCGCCCCGAGTGCGTGAGTTGAAAGCCGATGACCAAGTCGTCCGTCGTGCCGTAGCGCTCGGCGTGAGCCTGTTTCAAAATGCCGACCAACTCCGCGATGCCGGCTTTGTTCTGCTCGATGATGATGAGTTGGTTGGGGTTCGCGCGGCCATCAGGGCGCACGGCCATGGCTTCCGCGCCGCAAATCATCTTTGCGCCGCTCTCGCCGAAGCGCTGCCAGCGCCGACGCATTTCTTCGCTCAAGCCGCCGGTCGTCGTGCCGTCCCAGCCTTCCATCGGATGAAGCGCGATGCGGTTGCCGACGTGCTTGCCATTGATGGTGAAATTTGGCACCGGCTCAGCGAGCGGGGAATTTTTGCTGGCAATGGCTTCTTCGCACGGCAGGTCAATGCCGAGCGTCGCACAATGTTTACGGAAGTCCTCGACAGTTTTGAGCGAGGGGATGCGGGTGAGTTTGAAGGCTTCGGTCATGGGCAGTTGTCTAGTCCCTGTCCTGCACGCTCCACCACAAGGAGCCGATTGGGAGAAACGAACCGCTTGGTTCAACGTGCGGCGCGCGGGCCAGGCTTTTCCTGCAGCCGGTAAAGTGCCGTGTCTGTGCGGAGGAAGAGCGCGTTGTCAGCTACGGCGAGGGAGGCGAAAATCTTGCCAGGAAGCTGGTTCTTCTCCAGCACCTCGAACTGTTTGCCAGGCCGTAAGACCGTGGTGAGGCCCTCGCGGTTATGGAGGTAGATTTTGCCGTCGGCAAAGGTAGGCGAGGCGCTGTAGTTGCCACCGAGCCGCTCGCGGTAATACTCCTTGCCGGTCTTGGCATCCAGGCAAGTCAGCAGCCCACCGGCGTCGGTGAGAAAGTAGAGTTCATCGCCGACAAGCAGCGGCGAGGGCATGGTGGGGGCGCCCTTGTCGTAGCGCCAGGCGATCTCGGGTTTTTCTAGACCCTCATATTTCAGCGCGAGAATTTGCGCCTTCATGAAGCCAGTGCTCATGTAGATCATCCCGTGCCCGACGACGGGGCGCGGTGTGAGGGAAAAGCCGAGCTGGCCGTACTTCACGCGCCAAAGTTCCTTGCCCCGTTCGTCGTAGCCGTAAATCCAGTCGGAGGCAGGGGAAACGATTTGTTCCTGACCATTGATCGTCAGGATGAGCGGTGTGCCATAGGATTTCTTGAGCTGCGGGTTCTTGTTCATCTCGCCAGAACGCGTCGTCTTCCACGCGAGTTTGCCGGTGCGCTTGTCCAGCGCGGCGATGAACTGCTGGTCGCTACCGTCGAGGTGGAAGACCATGAGGTTCTTCCAAATGACGGGCGTGCTACCCGGGCCGTTCTCGTGCATAACCACGAGGTCGGTATTGGTCCAGAGCACTTTGCCCGTGCGGGTGTCGAGGCAGGCATTGCCCAGCGCCCCGAAATGGCAGTAAAGCTTCCCTTCCTCGATGACCGGCGTGCCGGAGGCGTAGCTATTGAGAGTGTGAACCCATTGCGGCTCGCGCAACGACAGGAGTGGAATGTTTTGCGTGAGCTTGCCGGTGTCACGATCCACGCAAAGCGCGCGGAGTTCCACCTTCTCCAAGAGGGTCAGGGCTTGGTCGCCCGTGTTGGCCTTTAGCCGGCGCGCGACGTCTTCGGGCTTCGCGGCGGTCTCAAGAGCGGTGGTGAGCCAGATGTTTTTTCCCTCGATGACCGGCGAGGACCACGCGCGGCCGGGCAACTCGGATTTCCAAGCGACGTTCTTTGTTTCGCTCCACTCGGCGGGCAATCCTTTGCCGACGGCAAGGCCTTGGCCGGTGGGGCCGCGCCATTCGGGCCATTCGGCGGCGGCGAGGAGTTGGGCGGCGGACAGGGCAAGGGCGGCTACGGCGCAGGAAGTTTTCATGAGATAAGCTGGCTTAGAAAAGAGAAACGCGGGCAGAAGTCAATCCCAGCATCACCAAAGCAACTGGGTGGCTGGCCTCAGGGGGCCTCCTTGACCGACCGCGTCGGCTTAGGCTTTTTCCTCGATCAGCTCCCGGCGACCACCGCTGAGAAGCTTTTCAATGAAGTTGGTAGAGTAGACACCTCGCCGAAAGTTAGGGTCTTGGAGGATAGCTTGCTCGAAGGGGATGGTGGTTTTGATGCCGGTGATCATGTATTCGCTCAGGGCGCGGCTCATGCGCTCCATGGCGTCGCGGCGGTCGCGACCCCAGACGATTAGCTTGGAGATCAAGGAGTCGTAATGTGGTGGGATGGTATAGCCAGCGTAGGCGTGGCTGTCCACGCGGACACCAGGTCCGCCGGGGGAATAATACATATCAATGCGGCCGGGCGAGGGACGGAAGTCGTCAAAGGGGTCTTCGGCGTTGATGCGGCACTCGATGGCGTGGCCGCGGGCGTTAATGTCGCTCTGGCTGACACGTAGCTGTTCGCCGGCGGCAATGAGGATCATCTGCTTGACAAGGTCGACGCCGGTAATTTCTTCGGTAACGGGGTGCTCGACCTGGATGCGCTTGTTCATTTCCAGGAAGTAAAAGTTGGCGCGGTCGTCCACAATGAATTCGACCGTGCCGGCGCTGGTATAGTTGGCGGCCTCGGCAATCTTAAGGGCGGCCTTACCCATCTTTTTGCGGAGGTCGCGAAAGTCCTTCCGATCGAGCAGCGGCGAGGGGGATTCCTCGATGAGCTTCTGGTTGCGGCGCTGGATGGAGCAATCGCGCTCGCCAAGGTGGATGAGGTTGCCCCGGGTGTCGCCGAGAATCTGGAACTCGATGTGGTGGGGGTTTTCGATGAACTTCTCGATGTAAACGCCGCCGTTGCCGAAGGCCTTCTCAGCCTCGGCGCGGCAAGTATGGAAGCCCTTGACCATCGAGATATCGTTGTGAGCGACCCTCATGCCGCGCCCGCCGCCGCCGGCAATGGCTTTGATCATGACGGGATAGCCGATCTTCTTGGCGACGACGAGGGCCTCTTGCTCGCTCTCGACGACGCCCTCAGAGCCGGGCGGGCAGGGAACGCCGGCCTTTTTGGCGAGGGCACGGGAGATTTGCTTATCCTCCATCGCGTTCATGGCGCGGGAGCTGGGGCCGATAAAGCGGATGTTACAGCTCTCGCAAACGTCGGCAAAGTGGGCGTTTTCAGAGAGAAAGCCGTAGCCAGGGTGGATGGCATCCACATCTGCGATTTCCGCCGCGCTAATGAGGCGGTCAATACGCAAGTAACTCTCTTTCGAGGCTCCTTTACCGATACAGATTGCCTCATCGGCCATCTGGACATGCATCGAGTTGGCGTCCGATTCGGAATATACGGCGACGGTGCGGATGTTAAGCTCTTTGCACGCGCGGATGATGCGGACGGCGATTTCGCCGCGGTTTGCAATTAGGACTTTCTCAAACATGGTTGGCTTTCAGGCTTCAACAGTCAGCCTTTGAGGGCCGAGACTGAAACGCTTTGCCGGTGGCTCAAAGCGGACGGATCTTGAACAATGGCTGGCCAAACTCGACCGGCTTGGAGCTTTCGGCGACGACAGCCGTGACGACACCCCGCATCTCGGCCTTGATCTCGTTCATGACTTTCATGGCCTCGATGATGCAAACCACGGTGTCGGGGCCGACCTCGCTGCCCACATCCACGTAGGGAGCAGCTTCGGGAGACGGGGTACGATAAAACGTCCCGATCATCGGCGATTTGATTTCAGAATCCCCCGGCAAGCTGGCGGCGGCAGCGGGGGCCAACGTTGGTGCGGATAACGCCGCCACCGGAGCGGGGCTGGCGAACTGCTGAACCACGGGGGCATCCTCGTAAGTAACCGACCCACCAAGGTTGCCGCGTTTAAGCCGGATTTTGAACTCCTGCTTTTCCAACTCGAACTCCGCTATGGAGTTCTTCTTCATCAAATCAATGATGGCTTTGATGTCTTTTAGGTCCACAGAGTCCTCCAAGTTGGGAGATGCGAGACGTTATGAGAGCAATTGCTCATTCGCTGGGAAAGGCGAGGCGGGCAAGCCGAACCGCGCTTTCTCGTTTCAATGGGAATGAAGGTTAAAGAGGGGGAGCACAGGGCGTCAAGCAGACTTTCCAGCAGGCAATCTCCATGAGGCCTACCCACAAAACCGATAGTTTCTTTTAAAAAATCCACCACTTATGGGGACGTTAACTGTAAAGCTGCCTGAAATCCCAAATAGTATGATTGTTCTCCGAATCCGGCGATTTGCCCGCGACACACAGCGGCGATCATCGACCGGTGCCGAAACTCCTCGCGGGCATGGATGTTGGAAAGATGAATTTCAATGGTAGGCACCCCGGCTGCAGCGATGGCATCCCGCAATGCCACACTGGTGTGGGTGTAAGCCGCCGCGTTAACAACGATAACGGACGCGTTACCCCGGGCTTCCTGCACCCAAGTGACCAATTCCCCCTCATGGTTCGACTGGCGGAAATCGACTGAAACACCAGCCTTGGCCGCCATTTCTCGCAACTTCAGCTCAATATCCGCCAGCGTGGTGCGCCCATAAATCTCTGGTTGGCGCTGACCCAAGAGATTTAGGTTCGGACCGTTTAGGAACAGGATATGCATCGCGGCTGGACGTTAGGGTAATGCCCTAACGGTGTCGAACTGGAAGTTCCGCTCGAATTTTCTACCCCGAGGCGCCACCGACACCGGCCTTACTTCACATACAGTGCCTGCTGGAGCTGGGCCACCAGCACGTGCGCGTTGGGGAAGCGCTTCTCGGGATCGCGTTCGAGGCACTTGAGGAGGATGCGCTCGACAGCGATGGGGATGTCCTCATTGATCTCGCGGGGCGGGGTGATGGGATGCTTCTGGTCGAGTTGCTTGCGCAGCACCGCCTCGGGAGTCTCGCCGATGAAGGGCTTGCGGAAGGTCAAGACCTCGTATGCCATCACGCCGAACGAGAAGATGTCCGCCCGCTGGTCGAGCGGCTCGTGGCGGATATGCTCCGGAGCCATGTAGGCGGGCGTGCCGGCGTTGCTGGGCATCCGCGTCGGCTTCTTCGGCAGCGGCTGGGCGAGGTCGAAGTCCACCAGCCGGATGTCACCGGCCTGCGTCACGAGGATGTTCTCGGGCTTGAGATCGAGGTGGATGAAGCCCTTCTCGTGCATGTGTTCGAGGGCGATGGCCGAGTCAATGAGGATGTTCCCGACGAACTCGCCGAGAACCGGGTCGTTCCGCATGATGAGGTGCTTGAGGTTCCAGCCGATCACTCGCTCCAGCAGCGTGTAATCCACCCCGTCCAGCTTCCCGTGCCGGTGGAAGCCGATGATGTATTGGTGGCCATGGATCTTCTCCAGCACCTTGCACCCGTGGAGGAACTGCTTGCGCGCGGTCTTGTCCACCGTGCCGTTGCCCAGCAGGCGGCGAAGCGCGTAGGTGTTGCCTTCCTGGTCGGTCGCGGTCCAGATCTCCGCCGTGCCGCCCCGGTTGATCAACTCATGCAGGGAGTAGGGGCCGAAAAGGTGCGGCGCGTTCGGATCTTGAACCGTTGGCTTGTTTTTTTTGCCGAGAAAACCCAATGGAAGAAATCGCATTCGTCGCCGGTCAGTTGGTTGTGTTAATGTTTTTCGGGCAGGCCTTGCCTGCCCTTAAATAATGCCCCACGTGGGAGCCAATCGTGCGCCAGTCGCACGAGGTGTGAAGACACTATACGCTTGGCGGCCTGCAGACAAGGCCGCTAAATCTGCACGTGCGCACCACCGGAATCTTGCTCTGTTATGTGGCCAGCGTGTTCCTCCTGGCGGCGCTGCTCGCCCCGGGGCTCTTCCTCCTAGGCCAGTCGGCTGCCGCCGAGTTCGCCCAGTTTCAACCTCTTGCTAGCCAGCCCTTCCACCGCTACGTCAACCGTTGTCTGCTTGTCATCGCCGTGCTTGGTCTGTGGCCGCTCCTGCGCGCGCTGGGCCTTGCCGACCGGCGCGCGTTAGGCCTGACCAGCCCGTTGGCGGCGCGGCGGGAACTCGGCCTTGGTCTAGCGCTGGGTTTCGGCTCACTGCTGCTCGCAGTACTCGCACTAACCGGCGCGGGTGTACGCGGGTTCAACTTTACCCTGCCGCAAGCGGGCATGCTCCAGTTGCTCGGCACCGCCACGCTTAGCGCTGTTGCGGTGGCGCTATTGGAGGAAATCCTGTTTCGCGGCGTCATCTTTAGCACGCTGCGAAGCGTCTGGCCGCTCTGGGCGGCGCTGCTGGCGAGCGCGGTGGTGTACTCCGTCCTGCACTTTCTCGCACGGGTGGAGCACACAGGGCCGGTAGGCTGGGACGCCGGGTTTGCGCTACTGCCACGCATGATGCGCGGTATTGCCGCGCCCGAAAACCTTTTGCCCATGCTCACGCTCACCGTAGCTGGCGTCGCGCTCGGCTTGGCTTACTTACGCACAGGCAACCTCTGGTTCGCCATTGGCCTGCACGCGGGCTGGGTCTTCTGGCTTAAGGTATTTAAGACCTTGACCACCGCTGGCACGCCAGCCGGAGCGTTCTGGGGCACGGAGAAGTTGCTGGATGGCTGGCTCGCCTGCCTCGTGATGGCCGGTGTGCTCGCGGTAATTACGCGCCTGCCGCAATCACCTCCGCTTATCCGGCCCGATGAAATACCGCCCCGCGATTGAAATCACGAAAGATGCCAAGGGGTAAACGCCGCAAATAACCGGCACAATTTGCACCTGAACCCAGTTTCCCCCAGCCCCGTTCGTGACTGGCTCGATGCCGGGCTGAACTTTCTTTTCCCCGCCGTATGCCAGCTTTGCGGCGACGCCCGCGCCACCGCCGCCGAGGGTTACGTTTGCCCCAGCTGCTGGCAGAACGTCCGGTTCATCGCCCCGCCGTGGTGTGACCGTTGCGGCCTGCCGTATCCGGGCGACATCACCACCGCCTTCGAGTGCGCCAACTGCCGCGACCTCGACCTCCACTTTCGCTGGGCGCGCGCTTCGGTTGTTGCGAACAATTTCCTGCGCGGCGTAATCCACCGCTACAAATACAACCGCGAACTGTGGCTCGAGCCGTTCCTCGCCGACCTGCTGGTGCGTCAGGCCGCACCCGCGCTGCGCGAGGAAAAGCTGGCTGGCATCGTTCCCGTCCCACTACACCCAGTGAAGCAGCGCGAACGCGAGTTCAACCAAGCCGAACGCCTCGCCCGCCCGCTGGCCGAATGTTTGGGTATTCCCGTGCGAACTGACTTGGTGAAGCGCATTCAGCCCACGCGCACACAGACTCAGCTGGACAAACATGCTCGCGCCGACAATGTCCGCCACGCCTTTGCGCCGGTGGACCCCCAGTCGCTCCAAGGCGAGCGTCTTCTTGTCATTGACGACGTGTTAACCACGGGTGCGACCACCAGCGCCCTTGCTCGCGTGCTGCACGAGAATGGCGCGGGCGAGGTCCTCGTATGGACGCTAGCGCGCGGGCTGTGAGCGCGACGAGTTAACGCTATTTCTTTGTATCCTTGGGCTTTGCCGCGGTTTTCGCCTCGGCGGGCACCTTGGTGATCTTCGTGACGGGCGCACTTACGCCTGCGAACTCGGCATAAAGCGGGCTGATTGTCGCCCCGTCCGGCAACTCGCCGTTGGTAATGAGAAACCGATAATTGAAGGTAAACGAACCGCCCTGCTTGATTTCCGCCACGGGAAAAGCACCGAAACGCCCGTAATTTCGGTAGGCAGACCAGCGCGTGCCCGAGGGGTTTTTGGGATGGCTCATGTGAACGACGCTATACGCCGCGTCGCCGATTGTGAAAGTGCCGCCCACCCACGGATAATCCTTGTCATTTTTAGCGTCAGGCTTTTCCGCCGGAAATGCATACATAGTCTTTTGCAAGTCTAGTTCGCCCGCCGGCCGGAAGTGGACGCCCGCGTGCTCGGGGTCGCCGTCGAGCTTTACGTCGCCGCGCGGGGCGGCCAGCTTCGCGCTGAAGTCAATCAGCGTACCACCTGCTGCTCGACGCACGGTGAAGGTGCGCTCCTCGATGATAAACGCTTCCTTCGCCGCATCGTTCCAGTGGACGAGCGACGTAAACGTGGCCCGCTCCGGCCCGGCCTCTTGCCGGAGAAACTTTTGGTGGACCTGCTCACCCCCGGTCATGTGCCAGCGGTCGTAGCTCTTGCCGTTATACGTGATTTTGTTCCAACCGATGAAAATGCCGCGATGGTGCGTGAACTGCCCACCCGGTCCCTTGGTAATGAGCTTCCCGCCGGTCGCATCAAAGACATGTAGGTAAGGCTTGTAAGTGTCATGGAGTGACTCCTTGGTGGCCGGATCGTAGGCATGCATGAAGCGCACGACCGGCCGGTCACCAAAGCGAACCTCAAGCTGCTTGCCCGGCGTTTCGGCCAGGCTGAAACCTTCCGCCGCAAGGGCGGAAACGGAGGCGGCCAACAGGCAAAACACAAGCGGAACCGATTTCAATTTCATGGCTGGTTATGACACCAATTTTTAGCGATTGCGTCGAGCGGTGATTTCGCAAGACGGTGACTAACGCTACGCTCCTTGCAGAGGTCGGCCCGTGGGCGGCGGACCCGGGTCGCGCCACGTGAAAGTCGGCTTATAGGTAACATTTAGGTGCGGCGTCTCCAGTCGCTTGCCGCCCTGCCGCCGGGACTCAAAGATGCCCGCAAGCACGCCCGTGACCAGCAACGTGCGCTCGACCGGCCAGGTTGGCTTACCGGTGTAAATCATCTTCTCAACTCCTTGTAACAGGTAACCAAAGTGCCCGAACGGGCGCGCTTCCTGCGTCCAGAAGGCCGTCGCCGGCAAATCCTTTCGCCCCTTCTCACGCCACGCCACCACCCACTCGCGCAGCCCGTGGATCAGCGTGGCCTTGAAGCCATCACGATACTCGATGAAAAACGCCGCTGGGTTTTTGACCTGCTCCTCGGGCGGCTTCTTGAGCCAAGCCTTATTCTCGCACGCGTCGAGCGCAGCTTGGAAGACCTCGCGGCTGAAGCGGCCCTTCTTCATCTCTTCCCATACCGCCGGGCCTTCCATGAACTGCACCGCCGCCACGCCGGTCTCACCGCCTGTGCGCCGCTCGACGAGGCACTGCAGCGCTTCCAACCCATGATAACCGTAACCCTCAAGCGGGCCGTAGGAGAGCGCCACCGCTTCGGTCGCGCGCGCGCCCAGCTGCATCTCAAGAGCGGGCCGCCGCCAGAGGCCGGGCACCGACGAGCCGGCCATCATCGGAAAGTTTAACTCGCGCGAAGTGTCATACATCCACTTCGCGTCGGCCCAATTCCATGAAAGGTGTTTGTCTGAAAACACCGGCACGCTGCGACCCGTCCGGCGGAAGACCGCCGCCGTCTCCTCGAAGAACCGCCGGCGCGGATACATTGTCTGACCCGTCTCAGAGAGCGGGTACTTGCCGTGCTCGCCAATGAGCAGCACGCCGTCCACCGCAAGCGACTTGCCCCCGAGCGTCAATGCCTCCTCGATAGTCTTCACCAGCGGCACGCCGTGCTCAGCCGCGAGTTGCTTGCCGATGTCCTTCTCATGATCCTGGTCAATGAAAAGGCTCACCAGCTTGAGCTTTGGCCAGCCCGCGCCCGGCGGCCAAGTGCCCTTTCCGTCCAGCGTGTGGCTCTGGAGAATGCGGCTGACGATCACGTCGGCATGCGAGTTGTGGTGGTAGACCGTGACGATGGCCGCAACACGCTTAGGCGGGGCATCGGCAGCAAACGCGCCGGTGGTCAGCAACAGGCCGCCTGCGAAGGCGCGGCGGGAAAGGGAACTGGGGAGCAGAGGTTGGACTTGCACGGGCAATGGACGCCCGCAGGGTGATCTGTCTTGAACGAAAGTTAACAGCCACCCTCATGGAGCAGCCCAGCGGCTTTAGCACCATATTTCGAGAACCAACTCGGCCACCAACGAACTGGTTTATAATCCAGATTGGCGATCAGTTGCTTAGCCGACTAGTAGTCGACGCGGCGGGACGCGCTGGGCAAAGGCCTACCGCCGGCCTGCTTCACTTCGCAAATGCCGAGTGCTGTCGGCGACCGGCGCTTTCAATAAAAGCCAACAGGTCGAGAAGCTCTTCGCGGCTGAGTCCGTCAGCGAGGTTCGCAGGCATTGGGGAGATTTTCGAAAAAGCGCGCTTAGTCACGTCGTTTTTCTTCACCGTGATCTTGCTGTCCGGTTGGAGCTGGTTCGGGACGAGCACGAGCGTGTCGCCTGATTCGCTCATCAATCGGCCCGTGTAATCCTCCCCGTTCTTGAGCCACACAGTGGTGTTCTGGAACTGCTCGGAAACCACCTTGCTGGGCTCGAGGATGGCTTCGAGCACATCGCGCCGGCTGAAGCGTGAGCTCACCGCCGTCAGGTCGGGACCAATGCCGCCACCCTCGACCACGAAGCGATGGCAAGCGAGGCACTGCGCGTCCACAAAGGCTTGGCGGCCCTTCTCATAGTTGCGGCCCTTGCCCACGGCGTGGAGGTCGGCGAAGTCCGCCATCGTCCACGCCTTCACAAAGCTGCGCGGCTGCGGCTTGGGAAATTCGCTTGCGCCCTTCCGTCCGGACGGCGCGCCAGCGGGCAGGCTGGCCAGCAACTGCCCCAGCTCCCCCTTCTCGCCATCGCTCAGGTTGGCCGTGGCCTCCTTGAGGAAGTTCTTGAAGAAATTGTTGTAGCTGCTGCCGTTGCCGTAGGGACGACCGGCTTCTTGAAACCACTTCACCGTGTCACCCTGATGCGTGGCCGGGGAGCGATTCTGGGCCCAGTAACCGAAATACTCCTTGCGCTGGTCAAGCGTCCAGTTCTTCGCAGTGCGGAGGTGGAAGAGGTAATGCACCATGTCCTCTTGCGAGGGCGCGCCAGCCATGAGGGTGAGCGTCTTGTCTACCACGCCGGGCGCGCCGAGGGCGATGAGCACCTGGGACAACTCGCGGTTCACGAGGGTGCTCTTATTAGGGTAACTGGTGGAGAGCTTCTCGGTCGCAAGCTTCACCACGTCGGCGGAGGGCAGGCCATTGCGGGCGATAGAGACTTGAATGACACGCAGTTTGTCGAGTTGCTGGCGCTCGGAGAGCGTGGCCATTGGCCACTTGCCCAAGCCGCGTAGCGCTTCGTCCTGCGCAGTCTTGCCGCCGAGGCGCGCAAGCGCGAGCAACGCAGTGAGGCCGCCGTCAGCAGCTTTCTCTTCCAGCGCGCGCGTCTGCCAAGTCGTGATGGGCTGCGCCTCCAGGGCGATGCGGGCCGCGTAGCGGATGGCGCGGTCGGGGCTGTTCAAGTGCGGCCAGATGAAGTCGAGCGCCTTGGGGTCGGCCTTGCCGTGGAAGGCTTCTAACTGGCGCCGCAATGCGCGGGCCTCGGCGCCGTCCTTGTTCGGCTCCCACGCGGCGGCGGTGGATTCCTTGCCGGTGTAGGTCACGCGATAGAGGCCGGCGGCGGTGCCGCGCCCGCCAATGGTGAAATACATCGCGCCGTCGTTGCCGATGATAAGGTCGGTTACGTTGAGCGGTGGCTTTGGTTCCCCGGGCTTAACCAGACCCGCAGGGGCGACGAAGTTCTCCCAAGTCGCCGTGTAGCTGGCGCCCTCGGGCTTGAGGTGGACGGCCATGAGGCGGCCGTAGGTCCAATCCATGATGTAAAGGGCGCGCTGATACTTCGCGGGGAACTTCGCGCCCTTGCCGCTACCCATGCCCGTGGGGCAGCCAATGCCGATGTCCACCACGGTGCCCAAGCTGTCAGCGTAATAGTCCGGCCACTTGCCAGTGCCGTAGCGCCAGCCAAACTCCGAGCCGCTGGTGGCGTGGTTCACGCGCGTGGCGCGATACCACGGCATGCCCCAGTCCCATTCCATGTCTGCGTCCCACACGAAGAGTTCGCCGTCCGGGTTGAAGGCGAAATCAAACTGGTTGCGGTAACCGGCGCTAAAGAAATCCCATTTCTTCCCGTCCGGGCTGACGCGGCAAACGTAACCGCCCGGCGCCATCACGCCCGTGGCGTGGCCGTTGCCATCGGGCTGGCGCGGAAGAACGTGGTCCTCGGCCCAATTCTTGTGCGGTGAAGTCGAAGCGAGGTCGGCCGGCGGCCTGGTGTGGTTGCCGGCCATCACATAGAGATTGCCGTCGGGGCCAAGCTCGACCGCGTGCGGGCCGTGCTCGCCGCCGCCGGGCAGCGCCTTGATGAGTTCAATCTTTGACCATGTGTCGCTGCCGTCGTCCGTGATGCGATAAAGGCCAGAAACGAACGTGGTCGAGTATTTGTTGACCACGACCCAAAGCGCACCGTTGACAAAGGTCATGCCCTGCGCGTCGTAGAGCGGCTTGGCGATGAACTCGCGCTTGGCGACCTTTCCGTCCTTGCCGAGCGTCACGCGCAGCAGGCCGCCGTCGGGATTAGCCGCGCGATACTGCGGGCTAAGAATGAGCCGTCCCTTGTCGTCCTTGCACAGGTTGACCCAGGAGCCTTCCTCGGGCTCAGCGCTGACGAGCAACTCCGTCTTGAAGCCCGGCAATGTGTAGAGGGATTCAGCAGGCGTTGCCTCACGTTTGCCGGCCGCCTTGGGCGCACCCTTCGCACCCTTCGCGCCACCGCCGCTGAGGATGTCGCCCCACGGCTGCGCGCCGAGCTTGGCGACGGAGATGGGCTTCTCCCAGCCCTCCTTCTTGTAGTCCGTCGTCTGCCAGCCAACGATGTCTTCGCTGTGTGCCAGCCAGGTCAGGTCGGTGACGATGCTTTGCTTCTTGCCGTCGGCGAAGGTCATCTCCAGCCGCGCGACCGCGCCCGCCGCACCGCCGTGGTTGATGCCGCGCAGCGCGAGGATGTTCTCGCCGGTCTTGAGGTCAGCCGTTACGTCCACGGCGACGGCTTGCTCCCACGAGACGATGGTGGCGACGGACTTGGCATTAAGAAAGGCAGTACCCTCATCATCTACGGAGGCGGCGAGCGTGGCCTTGGTAGGCTTGGCCTCAAGCGTAAACGTCTTACGGAAGAAGCGGCGTTCGTTGTTGCCGGGGGCTTTGCCGCCGTTGGCGTGCCAGATCCACTCGGGGGTTTGGGCGACTGTGATCTGAGCGAGCGTCAACCAGCTAGCGAAGGTGCGGAGGGAAAGAAGGTTCATATTTTGAAAAATGCTATGAACGGACGGTGCTTTGAAAGTGGGAATTCAGCAACGCGCCGGTGGTGAAACGGCTTGGCAGGGGGAAGAGGCTTTGGTTGACTGCCGCCCGAATGAATCGTCCCTTCGGTCTTGCTTGGCTAAGCCTTGCTTGGGTTCTGTCAATTAACCCGGCACAGGCGGCTGAGCAGCAGGAACGCTGGAGTTTGGAAACGCTTACTAAGGACGGGCGTGTGACCATGGCTCAAGGCGGCCTCATGCAAGGCAGCGGCGGCGTGCTGGTGAGGTATTGGAGCAAGGAAGGCAAAGAAGCTGAACTATCTGCCAACCAGATACAGTTGAATCAAACCACGGGAGACATTCGCGCCGAGGGGTCCGTTTTTCTTCGCGGTGAGGGGCATGCCTGGCAGAGCGAGCGTTTAGATTACAACTTTAAAACCAAGGTCATTCGGGCGGCGGAGTTCAAGACCGGCAACGCGCCATTTTATGTGGGCGGCTTCGGCCTTGAGGCGGCAAGGACAAACAACCTTTACACCGCCACCAATGCCTTTTTTACCTCGGACGACTTCGCTGCCCCCGGCTACCGGGTGCGAGCTCGCAAGCTAACCATCATCCCGGGCGAAAGCTTGGTGGCTGAGGACGCGACAATCCTAATTGGCGATGTGCCAGTGCTTTATTGGCCCAAGTTGAAGCGGAACTTCAAATCGCACGAAGACTTCTGGGTGGTGAACCCAGGTTTCCGGGGACTTTATGGCCCCTATGTGCTGGGCACCTACCACCGTGCTTTTACTACGAATTTCATCACGGACTTCCACCTCGACTACCGGCAACGGCGCGGCCTCGGTTTGGGGCCGGACGTTAACTACGACGCGGGCAAATGGGGCACGGGCGAGCTGAAGTTCTATTACCTCAATGACGACGCGCCGCAACTCAATAGCGCGGGACGGGTGATTGACGGCGACCGCCACCGCCTAAGCTTCTCGCATCGCGTGGAAATCCGCACGAACTTGACGGCGAAGGCGGTGATCCGTGCGCAGAGCGATCCCTTTGTCACCCGTGACTTCCTCGAGGGTGAGTATCAGCGCAACATCCAGCCGAACTCCTTCGTCGAGGTTAACCAACTCTGGTCCAATTGGAGCCTGAACATCCTCGCACAGCCGCGCCTCAATGATTTCTTCGAGCTGGTCGAACGCCTGCCTGACGTGAAGCTAACTGGCCTTCGCCAACAAGTTGGCGTGACGCCGCTCTACTACGAAAGCGAAAGCACGGCCGGCTACTACCGGCGCGAGTTCGCAGACAACGTTCTGCCCAGCTTCGCTGCGTTCCGCGGCGACACCTACCATCAGGTCGTGCTGCCGTGGAACTTCTTTGGCTGGCTCAACGTCACGCCGCGCATAGGCGGGCGCTTCACGCATTACGGAGAAACCGACGGCTTTGGTGCAACCACCACCGAGGCGAACCGTGGCGTATTCAACACCGGCGTGGAGGCCACCTTTAAAATCCACCGCACCGAGCCAAACCGCGAAATTCCCTGGCTCCAAGTCAAAGGCTTGCGGCATATCATGGAGCCAGGCATCAACTACGCCTTCGTCCCCTCGCCCAACCGCCTGCCGCCCACGCTGCCGCAGTTCGACTACGAAGTGCCCACGCTACGCTTACTGCCGCTGGAGTTCCCTGACTATAACGCGATTGATGCCGTGGACAGCCAGAACGTCTTGCGCTTAAGCCTACGAAACCTCGTCCAAACCAAGCGTAATGACCGTGTTGACACGCTGCTGAATTGGGCGCTTTACACCGACTGGCGGCTTAAGCCCCGAGCCGGTCAGGGCACCTACGCCGACGTCTTTTCCGATCTCGATTTCAAGCCGCGCGACTGGCTCACGCTTTCGTCCGAGATCCGTTACGACTTAAACAGCGGACACGTGCGCCTTGCCGACCACCGCACCGTCATCACGCCGGAAGACCATTGGAGCGTCGCGCTTGGGCATCGTTATATCCGCAACGACCCGCTCTTTCTCGGCGGACCGGGTAACAACCTGTTTAACTCCAGCTTCTACTACCGCTTCAACGAGAACTACGCGATTCGCACGCAACACTTCTTCGAAGGCCGCGACGGCCGGATCGAACAGCAATTCTACACCCTCTACCGCGACATGCGAAGCTGGGTGGTCGCGCTTACCTTCCGCGTGCGCGACCTGCGCAACGGCTCGCAGGACTACACCGTTGGCGTGACTTTCAGCCTCAAGGCCTTCCCCCGCTACAAGCTGAATCAGGATCGCGATATTCCCGCACTGCTGCTGGGCGGCTAGACTCGGTCTCTCAAATTCAAGTTTGCCAGCACCGGGATTCTCGTGCTGGCAAACCTCCAAAAGCATTCCATTTTTTGCCATGCGCGTGTTGATCGTGGGTTGTGGTTATGTGGGACTGCCACTCGGCGCGGAGCTGGTAAAGCGCGGCCACGCGGTCTTCGGGCTGCGACGCACGGCCGAAGGCGCGGAGGAATTGCAAGCGGCGGGCCTGACGCCGTTGGTGGGCGATGTGACGCGCCCTGAGACGCTGCGCGCACTACCAGGACCGTTCGACTGGGTAGTGAACACGGTGTCCTCCTCGAAGGGTGGCGCAGAGGTTTATCGCGCGGTGTACGTGGACGGCACGCGCCACCTGATCGAATGGCTCACCGCAACACCGCCGCGTAAGTTCGTGCACACAAGCAGCACAAGTGTCTATGCGCAAACCGACGGAAGTGAAGTGACCGAGACGAGCTCGGCACAGCCCACCACAGATACCAGTCAGCTGCTGGTTGAGGCGGAAGACCTACTGAGGAAGGCGGCGCGAGAGGAAGGCTTCCCAGCGGTGGTGCTGCGCGTTGCGGGCATTTATGGGCCGGAGCGCGGCTTCCTATTCCAACAGTTTCTCCGCGAAGAGGCGCGCCTGTCGGGCGACGGCTCCCGACTGCTCAACATGATCCACCGTGACGACGTGGTGAGCGCGATCATCGCGGCCCTGGAGCGTGGCAAGCCGGGGCGCACTTATAACGTGACGGATAACGAGCCAGTGTCGCAACGGGCGTTCTTCGAGTGGCTTACCGATAAGCTGCATAAGCCAATGCCGCCGTCCGCCGATGAGTCTGGTGCTACCCGCCGTAAACGTGCCGTAACGAACAAGCGCGTGTCTAACCGGCGACTGAGGGAGGAACTGGCGTGGACACCAAGCTATCCGACTTTCCGAGAGGGATATGCGGAAGACGTGAGGCGCAATGCCTGATGAGTCACCAAAACGCTACCGGAGCTTGTAATCTTGGCTTGCGCGTTGCGTGTTCGGCATCAGGCCTCACCCGACGCGGAAAGAAATCCGCTTCACCATCTCTTTGCCGAAGCTGTGTTGCAGCCGATCGAGAATCTCTTTTCGCCGGTAGCGAACGATCTCATCGAGCCAAGCGCTGCTATCCACGCTGACAAAGAGCGTTCCCTTATTTAGCCCGGTGGGCTGTGCATGCGCAGCCACGCTTGGGTCTACGAGATGGTTCCACACCTTGACGATCTCCGCCTCGGCTCGACGGCGTTCGAGGCCAAGGCCGCCCATCACTTCGGGCAGGAGTTTCGCAAGGGAGCGTCCGTGGTTTTTCCCGGCGCTCTCGAGCGCGGATATATCCACGCCACGCCAAGCGGCCAAGACACGTTCGCGGGGCGTGGTGGCAGCGTGCTTAGCGCCGGGGCGCTCAGGCCGGGGTAACTTGCTCATCCAATACGAGGATGTCCTTGGGCGGAATGTCGTAACCACCCGTGATGATATTGCCGGTGAGGCAATCGCGCATGGGCTTGAAAAACTGCACATGGATGCTCTGCGCATTATGGTTTAACAAAAAGTAAATCCGATAATCGCCGCGCACGCGCATGGATACCTCAATCTGGTCAGGCACGCGCAACAACGAGCTAATGCCGCATATCTGGCGCAGCCAAGTGATGAGGTCGTGGTAGAACGGCAGGCTGGACATGGTGCCGACGTAAATCGCGCGGCCCTCGCCAAATGAGTTCATGGTGACGGCCGGCTTGCCCGCATAGAAATCCTTGGCATACGTGCCCAGCACTTGACAGCCCTCCAACGGCTCGATGATGTCGCACCACAGCCGGGTGTTGTGCAGGCCCGAGGTAGGGAAGCTGCCTTTGATCGTGATGTGGTTTTCCTCCCCCGGCGGCAGCGGATCAAACTCCAGCACCTTCAGGCCGAACAGGTCGCTCATCTCGTAGGGCGGATCGGTTGCGGCAATATGGTTTTCGTCCACTAGGCCGGTGTTGAAGGTGCCAACCAGCGTGCCGCCGTTATGAACGTAGAGCCGCAGCATATCCGCCTCGCCGCCGGCAACCATGTGCAGCGAGGGCGCGATCACGAGCTTGTATTTCGATAGGTCGTCGGTGGGCCGCGCGAAGTCGACGGGGATGTTCCGGTCGTGCAACGCGTTGTAAAAGAGCTGCACATGCTCGCGCTGGCTGAAGAATTTGTTTGGGCGCATGGGCTGGTTGAGCGCCCAGTCGCTTGGCGGGCTGACGAGAATGGCGACCTCAGGTTTGACCTGCGTGCCGGTGATCAACGGGATAAGCTTTTGCAACTCCGTGCCTAGTTGCATGACTTCCTGAAACATTCGGTTCTTCGCCAGCCCGTCGTGAGTCAAAACACCGCCGTAGAATTTTTCCGGGCCAATGCGGGGCATCCGCCAATAAAAATAAAGCAGGCCAGTCGCACCGCGGGAGAGGATCTGGTAGCTAAAGAGCCGCACCACGCCGGGGCGCACGAGCGAGTTAGCCTCGGCCCAGGCCGCATTACCGGCTTTTTGTTCCATCACCCAAAAACCCTCGGCCTCACCGTTCTTTTTGAGGGAGCGGGCGAGGTCAATGGGCATCGCGTTCTCCCCCGACTTGTGGCCGACCGCCACGTCACTGTCGATTGCCACGAAGTCTATCGCATCAGCGAGGTCGAAATGGTCAATCTGCACCGCATAGGGGCGGAGCGTGGTGGTGACCGGGATCTTGGGGGTCAGTTCGCGGAGGATTTCCGCCTGCATGCGGATGAAGGCAACACAGGTGTCGCTGGAAAAGCGCCGCCAATCCGTGAGTAGTGCGGGGTTGTGGACTGCCGGAGCAACCATGGGCATGGGCACATCAGCGAAGTCGGTCACGACCTGGCTCCAGAAGCGCAAGCCCATGCGCTCGTTGAGCAGGTCCACCGTCTCGTATTTGGACTTGAGCCAGGCGTGCCAGTCGCGCTTGGTCTCGGGGTTGAAGGCGTATTCCGTGTTGTGCCGGCCCACGCCGTTGTCAATCTGCCACGCGACGAGGTCAGGGTGGTCGCCCAGCGCCCGGGCCATCGCGCGGACGACTTTCTTCGCGTGCTCCCAATACACGTCGCTATTCATGCAGTAAGCGCGACGGGTACCCTCGCGGCGCAGCTGGCCGTTCTCATCCAATGGCAGGATCTCCGGGTATTTCTTCGCTAACCAGACCGGAGGGGCGGCGGTGGGGGTGCCGAGGACGATTTTGATACCATGTTGGGCAAAGGCATCCATAGCCCGCCGCAACCAAGCGAAGTCGTATTTGCCCTCCTCCTGTTCGCACAAACCCCAAGAAAATTCCCCCATGCGTACCACGTTCATGCCCGCTTCGGCCATGAGTTGAGCGTCTTGCTCCCAACGGGATTCCGGTTTCTCAGCCGTCCCGTCAAAGGGATACACCCAGTGCTCCGGGTAATAATCAGCTCCGAAATACATGGTTGAGTTAGTTGATGACGATAGGAAGCTAGGCGTAATAATGTGCGCGTAGCAATACCATTTTTGGCTGGGTCTCGGCCCTGTCCGCCACTCGACGAGATGATTAACCGCACTGATGTCCAAGCGGAAAAGCGCCGTCCAATCAGGGCATGAACTCTTATTGCCGCTTCCTCGCCGCTACCCTTCTCGTTTCCGCGCATCTGGCTTCCGCCGCCGCCTACCGGAACAACTACGGTAAGCTCCCTGTGAACGCCACCGCGGGCGACCGGATGTTCGCGGAGCATTTCCGCGCGGAAACGCGGGCGCTCGAGGAGCGGAGCCTCGCGGACATCCACTCGCTCGACGACTGGAACAAGTCGAAGGACACGTTCCGCAAGCAACTCCACGAAATGCTCGGGCTCGACCCGTTGCCGCCGAGGACGGACCTCAAGGCAACCATCACCGGCAAGCTCGACCATCCCGATTTCACCGTCGAGAAGCTGCACTTCCAATCCATGCCGCGCCTTTACGTGACGGCGAATCTCTACGTCCCGAAGAATCTCTCGAAGCCCGCGCCGACCATCCTCTACGTCTGCGGTCACGCGAACATCAAGACCAACGGCGTCAGCTACGGCAACAAGGCCGGCTACCAGCATTGGGGCGCGTGGTTTGCGCGCAACGGCTACGTCGCGCTGCTCATTGACACGGTGCAACTCGGCGAGATCGAGGGCATCCACCACGGCACGTATCGCGAGAACATGTGGTGGTGGAACTCGCGCGGTTATTCCAGCGCGGCCGCCGAGGCGTGGAATTGCATCCGCGCGCTCGACTATCTCGAGACGCGCCCCGAGGTGGACAAGTCGAAGTTCGGCGTCACCGGCCGCAGCGGCGGCGGCGCCTACTCGTGGTGGATCGCCGCGCTCGACGAGCGCATCAAGGCTGCGTGCCCGACCGCGGGCATCGCCGACTTGCGCAATCACGTCGTGGACGGCTGCGTCGAGGGCCACTGCGATTGCATGTTCATGGTGAACACCTACCGCTGGGATTACGCACAGGTGGCCGCGCTCGTCGCGCCGCGCCCGCTCCTCATCTGCAACACGGACAAGGACACCATCTTCCCGCTTGACGGCGTGGTGCGCCTGCACGAGCGCGTGCGCAACATCTATGATTTACACAATAAACCGGAACAACTCGGCCTCATCGTCACCGAAGGCCCGCACAAGGACACGCAGGAGCTGCAGGTGCCCGTGATGCGCTGGTTCAACAAGTGGCTGAAGCAGAGCGAAGCCCCCGTGCCCAACTACGCGGAGAAGCTCTTCACGCCGCAGCAACTGAAAGTCTTCGACAAGCTGCCCGCCGACGAAATCACCAGCAAGTGCCACGAGACGTTCACGCAACTGGCGATTGACTCCGCGAGCTTCGAGCCGAAGAAGGCGCTCGCTGAACTACAGCTCAAGACCTTCGGGGGCTGGCCCGCCGCCAACGCCGCGCTTCCGGCGAACGTGCGCGAAGTCGCCAGCACCATCACCAACAGCGTGCGCCTGTCCGTGCACGAGTTCGACAGCGAGAGCGGCGTCCGGCTGCGCTTCTATCTCGCCGCATCGTGCCTGCTCGCGCCCAAGGCCCTGCACCTCGAGACCGTGGACGATGCGAACTGGAAACAGCAGTTGCAGCTCGCGAAGGTTGGCTTCGCGGGCGCGTTCAGCGAGGAGTTCGCGCGCGCGGGCATTGATCCGCAGACGCCCGTTGCGCCGGAGTTGCAGAAGCAGTTCGCCGGCTGGATGCGCTATATCCATGAGCACGGCGCGGCCTACATCACCTTCGCGCCGCGCGGCGTCGGCCCGACTGCGCTCGGCGGCGACAAGCGCTACCAGACCCAGGTGCGCCGCCGCTTCATGCTGCTGGGCGGGACGCTCGCCAGCTCACAGGTGTGGGACGTGCATCGCGCATCCGAGGCCGCGCGGGCCTTGCCGGGAATGGCTGACTTGCCGTTGCACTTCCACGCCAGCGCGGAGATGACCGAGGTCGCCACGTTCGCCGCGCTGTTCGAGCCCAAGCTCGCCTCGCTCACGCTGTCGCAGGCCCCGCGCGAGGATCAAGCCGCGCCTGACTTCCTCAACTGGCGGCGCCTCGTCACGCCCGCGCAGTTGCTGAAGCTCGCGGAGGAGAAAACCAAGGTGAACCTGCCGAAGAAGCGGTGAGCATAGACTGCTCGTTGGCGTCAAGGCTAGGCGGTCTTTCGCTTTCGCCACTCGCGGAGAATCTCAACCAGCATCGGCAGCACGGACACGAAGATGATGCCGAGCACCACCAACTCGAAGTTCTTCTTCACCCAGGGCAAATTGCCGAAGAACCAGCCCGCCGGCACGAGCGTTACCACCCATGCGACCGCGCCGACGACGTTGAACATCATGAAGCGCCGGTAGTCCATCGCGCCACTACCCGCCACGAACGGTGCGAAGGTCCGCACGATGGGCACGAAGCGCGCGAGGATGATGGTCTTGCCGCCGTACCGCTCGAAGAACTGGTGGGTCTTTGTCAGGTACTCCGGCTTAATCAGGCGCGGATATTTCTTTGAAAGTGCCGCGCCGGCGAACTTACCCACCGAGTAATTCACGGTGTCGCCGATGATCGCCGCAACGAGGATCACCACGCCAGCCAGATACACGTTTAGACCGCTTTCCGGATTCGCCGCGATGGCCCCCACGGCAAAAAGCAGCGAATCGCCCGGCAGGAACGGCGTGACCACTAGCCCGGTCTCAGCGAAAATGATGAGAAACAAGATGCCATAAACCCACGCGCCGTGCTCGCGGGTCAGCGCGTGCAGGTGATCCTGCAGGTGCAGAAAGAGGTCAAGGGCTTGCTTGATGGTGTCCATGCGCGCGCCGGACGCTGCGGAAAATGGCGTTGCGGGGCAAGTGCGTTGTTGCAGACTGGGCCCCGTAGCGTGTGGGCGCGGGGCGTGAAAAGACACCAACGCTTCCGCCCGCAGCCACGTTCCACGCATTACGAATCGCGCCCGATGAAAGCTGCCGTCCTCCACGGGAAAGAAGATGTCCGCCTCGAAGAAGTGCCCGAACGTCCGCTCGCGCCCGGCGAGGTGCGCGTGCGCATCCGCGCGGCGTTGACGTGCGGCACCGACCTGAAAGTCTTCAAGCGCGGTTATCACGCGAAGATGCTCGTGCCACCCACTGTTTTCGGCCACGAGCTGGCGGGTGAAATCACCGAAATGCGGGATGCGCAAGGTGGAATGCGGACTGCGGACTGGCACGTCGGGGACCGCGTGGTGGTGGCGAACTCCGCGCCGTGCGATGTTTGTGCGCCGTGCAAACGCGGGCAGGAAAACCTTTGTGATGATTTGCTTTTCCTGAATGGCGCTTACGCGGAGTCCATCGTCGTGCCGGACCGCCTGGTGAAGAAGAACCTTCTGCGGCTCAAGCCCGGCACCACCTACCGCGACGCAGCGCTGACCGAACCGCTCGCATGCGTGGTGCAGGGCGTCGAGGATTCGCAGCTTGCCGCCGGGCAACGCGTATTAGTCATCGGCGCGGGACCAATCGGGCTGATGTTCGTGGCTTTAGCGAAGCATCTAGGCTGCGAAGTCGCCGTGGCGGGGCGGGGCGCGGCTCGGTTGAACGCCGCACACCGGCTCGGGGCAACTGAATTGTTTGATGTCGGCGCGGAAGGCGACGCAATAAAAACGATCACAGCCCGCCTGCCCAAGCCAGATTTCGACGTGGTCATCGAAGCCGTCGGCAAGCCCGAGGCGTGGGAGGCGGCGGTGCGGCTCGTGCGCAAGGGCGGGCTGGTGAACTTCTTCGGCGGCTGCCCGGCGGGCACGAGCATCGCGCTGGACACAGGGCTGATCCACTACTCGAACCTTACGCTGCGGGCCAGCTTCCACCACACACCGCGCACCATCCGCCGCGCGTTGGCGTTCATCGAGTCCGGCGTCATCCGCGCCGCCGACTTCGTGGACGGCGAGTGCGGCTTGAGCGGGCTGCCGGAGCTGTTCCGCAGCATGACAGCGGGCAACCGCGTGGTGAAAACCCTCGTGGACGTGAGCCGTTGACCCGGACAACTCCCAAAAATCCGCTGGCATATTCGCGGCCGTTCGCTTCCATTCGCAGGCACATTAGCATGAAACAGAATCACGTTCGCGCCAAACTCAAACGCGGCGAGCCGAGCTTTGGCACTTGGCTCGCGCTGCCCGACCCCGCCGCCGCCCGCCTCATGTCCGGCCTGGGCTTCGACTGGATGACCTGCGACATGGAGCACTCGGGTTACAACTTCGAGACAGT
>VHDH01000017.1 GCA_016871445.1 Verrucomicrobiota bacterium
TTCACGCGCACGAGCTGGCCGAAGTCCGCGCTGGCGAGGAGTTGCTTGATCTTTAAGTAACGCGGCTCGACGCGCATCTGGAACATCCCGGCGAAGACCTGCTTCGGATGCGCCTGCGCCACGGCAATGAGCCGCTCGGCGTCGGCTTTGTGCGCGGAGATGGGCTTCTCGACCATGACGTGCAGGCCGTTCTGGAGCGCATCAATGCCCAACGTCGTGTGCAGGAAGTGCGGTGTGGCAATGATCAGCGCGTCAATTTCCTTGGAGCGAATCATCGCCTCCGCGCTGGCGAAGGTCTTGAGGCCGGGCTTGCTCTTGAACGGCTCCAGGCTCGGCGCAAAGGCGTCGCTCACCGCCGTCAGTTGGCAGCGCGAGATCTTTTTGTCGAGCAGGTAGCCACAGTGGAACTTGCCGATGTTGCCGAGGCCAACGATGCCGAGACGGACGTGTTGCATGGAGGCGGAGCATCGGCGCGGGCAAAATGCTGAGCAAGCCCTTTTCCACCGGCTGCTTGGACCGGCTACGGGCTTGCCAAAAGTACGCACCCTCCCCATGCTGAAAAGGTATGAATAACAAGACGGCGGTCGGGGTGCTGGTGGGGTTGTGTGTGTTGCTGGGCTTAGGCCTACTCATGCGCCACAACACCGCAGTCGAAACGAAGAAGAAGGATGACGGCACCATTGCCGAGCTGGAGGGGACAGTCAAAAAGACCACCGGCGAACTAACCACTCAAAAGCAGGTTAATGAGGCTCTCACCAAGACCAACGAGACGATCACCACCAACCTCGCTGCCAAAACCGACGAGGCCCGCAGGCTTGCCGCACGCGTCGAGACCACCACCACCGAGTTGAACCAAACCAAGACCGCGCTCACCAAGGCGGAGGCTGAGACTAAGAAAGTCGAGGCCGCACTCAACACCGAGAAGGCCAAGGCCAAGGCCGACGCAGAAGCTGCTGCCACCCGCTACGCCGCGCTGGACGCGTCAAAGAAACAAGAGCTCGCAAAGCGTGACGCGAGCATCAAGGATTTGCAGGACACCCGTGACCAGTTAAACGCCAAGATTGAGGGCCTTAATGCTGACATTGCCAAACTCAACGCCACCATCGGCACGCTAAACACGCGCATTACCTTCGTTGAGGGTGAGCTGAAAACCGCGAAGGATGACAAAGGTTTTCTCACCAAAGAACTTCAGCGCATGCAGGGGGAGCGCACCGAAATGGAGCGCAAGATGAATGACCTCACTTTTCTCAGGGAGCAGATATCCACCATCAAGAGCGACCAAGCCGTCGCCCGCCGCGTGGACTGGATGCGGCGCGGAATATTCATGGATGAACGTAAGCCCGCGACGCTGCTCAAGGACAACCTTCAGCCGCTTACCTCCGCCAAGCCCACAAAAACCAAAGGCAGCCAGCTCAATGTTGAGGTCCACCGCGACGGCACTGTCACCATCAAAGCACCCGCCGCCGCACCCAAGCCCGCCGAGAGCGGCGTCGACAAGAGTGTCACCGTTAGCCCCGAGCCCCCCGGCAACCCGGCGCCAAAGAAAAAGTAAGTGCGGTGAGCGCCTTTAGTATTCGGTGTTTGGCAGTTAGTGGAGCGTATCAGTCACTGTCCACTGATTGGACGTTGAACATCGGTTACTGATTTCTTCGCCCGCATGGCCGCCCCGCTTACGCTCCGTGACTTGCATGGCCGCGTGATGCGCGACTTGCGCGTCAGTATTACCGACCGCTGTAATTTTCGGTGCCTTTATTGCCTGCCGGAAACGGAGGAGGCCGCAAATTTCTACCGGGGCAAGTTCGATGCCCTTAAAAATCCACAACCGGCCTTCACGCCCCTTGTCCGCGAGTGGAAAGCCAAATCTGCGCTGCTCACCTACGAGGAGATCGAGCGCATAGTGCGCGTAGCTGTCGGGCTGGGCGTCGAGAAAGTCCGCATCACCGGCGGCGAGCCGCTCCTTCGCCGGGACGTGCCTGAACTGGTCGCCCGCCTCGCACCCATCGCGGGCATCCGCGATTTAGCGATGACCACCAACGGCGCGTACTTCGCCCCGCACGCCGCCGCGCTTCGCGCCGCCGGCCTGCGGCGAGTGAGCTTCAGCCTCGACTCACTCGACCAAGACAACTTCAAGCGCATCACGGGGCGTGACGGACTGCGGGCTGTGCTCGCCGGCATCGCACAGGCGAAGGAACTGGGTTTCGCGCCCGTGAAAGTCAACGCCGTGGTCATTCGCGGGTTGAACGATCACGAGTTAGAGCGGCTCGCTCAATTCGCACGTGAGCAGACCGTGAGCCTGCGCTTCATCGAATTCATGCCACTAGACTCAGGCCATGCCTGGCTGCGCGACCTCGTGGTGCCAGGCCGTGAAATCCTCGCGCGGCTCCAGGCGCGCTTCGACCTTTGTCCAGTCGTATCAGACAATAAGTCTGAAACGGCAAAGCGCTGGACCTTCGAGGACGGGCGCGGGGAGATCGGTATCATCGCGCCAGTCACGGAGGCATTCTGCGGGCACTGCAACCGACTACGGCTCACCGCCGACGGGAAGATCCGCACCTGCTTGTTCAGCCTGCACGAGCACGACCTCAAGCCACTCCTGCGGGGCGGCGCGACGGACGCGGAACTCGCCGCGCGATTGCGCGAGATCGTGCTCGGCAAGGAGGATCGCCATCACATCGGCGAGCCGGGCTTCGAGCAACCCGAGCGCACGATGAGTTGCATTGGCGGCTGAGAATGCAAGCCAGGGCGTTAGGCCACAAGTTAGTAACTTTCGACTGCGGCCACTCTCCGGTCAGCTTTCTTTAGAAATCAGCATTTTTGTTGAAGCTGTTTGCGCTAAACCTCGAGTCCTCAGCTACGCTGCGCAGGGAAAGGCCCGCAACGCTTGCGCTGGCGATTCAGCGGATCACCAAAACCCTGCGAGCTAGTCTGGACCAACTAGTGGCCGATCACATCAGTCCATCCTCATGGGGAGCAGTGTGAAGCAACGACCCAGCGTAATCCGTGAGGCATTGGTGCGCGCCATGAGCTGTCGAAACTAATTGCGCCTCCGACGCCTGCGAACGATAAGTTTGCGCAAGTAGCCAGTCACACATTTGAATATGAAGCCCAGAGAACTGCTCCTTGCTGTTGCGCTGCTCGGCTTGGGGGCGGTGCTCGGCGTGACAGTGGATCGCGCGCGCCGACCGGTTGCCTCAACCGCAAACGCGCCCCACACGCCGACCGCGCGGGAGGGCGCGCGAGCTGTTCCCGCCCTTGGCCGACCGCCCGCGCGACGCACGGAGACCGCGACGCCGCCGGTGGATCCACTGACGGATCCGGCGGAGCCACCTCTGTCGACAGCGGAATTTACCATCGCTTTCGCGGCCGCCCGGCTGGAATCAAATCCTGAACTACGCCTAAGGAAACTTTTAGAGCTGGCCAGTCGAGTCGTGCCGGGGGACGTGCCGGCGATCATTGGCTTGTTCGAGCAGCTTGGCCGGCGGGCGGAACGCGAGGGCGTGCTGGCGACGCTGCTGAACCAGTGGGCAAGCGCGGACGCTGGAGCCGCACTGCGTTACGCACAGCAGCTCACCCGGCCCGCCGAGCGTAAGTCCGCTGTTGCTTCGGTGCTCGCCGTGTGGGCCGAGGCCGACAATCCCGCCGCGCTCACGTGGGCGGAGTCACTCCCGCCCGGTCCGGCTCGTAATGAGGCAATCCAGTCCGTCCTCACCGCGCTAGCGGACCGGCATCCCGCCGCCGCGTTCGCCGCATTACAACGAGCGGGCTTGGCCGCTGCCCGCAACGGCCTGCCCGAGGCCATTTTCCAAAGCTGGGCCGCAATGGATCCCGCGACCGCCGCTGCGCAGGCCTGCACACACTTGGCCGCCGGCCGACAGCGCGACGCGGTCCTGCAGCTCATTGCCAGCACGTGGGCGAACAGCAATCCCGCCGCCGCGGCTGCGTGGATTAGCCAACAGCCGGATAACAAGGCACGCCGTGAGATGTTGATAAACGTAGCCGGCGAGCTGGCGGTGACCGACCCGCGTGCCGCCGTTGAACTGGCATTAAGCCTGTCAGCGGGGCCGGGGCAGAATCAGGCCTTGGGCAACATCGCCTCACGTTGGGCGGGCGTGGACTTGGAGGGCGCACTCACGTGGGTCAAACAACTGCCAGCTGGCCCAGCGCGTGATCAAACGCTCGTTAACCTGAGCCACGAATGGGCGCAAGCCAACCCGCGCGCCGCCGCTGAGTTCGCCTCCACGCTGCCCCCAGGTGACACGCAAAACTCCCTGCTGTCCGCCGTCGCGAACCAGTGGGCCACTGCCGACCCCGCCGCCGCGCTCAAGTGGGCGCAGTCGCTACCCGACGAATCAGCCCGCCAACTAGCCACCAGCGGTGCTTTTGCCGTGTGGGCGGCGGATGCACCAGAACAGGCCGCTGCCGCGTTGAATTCCCTGCCGCCCGGTCCCGCCCGACGCAGCCTGACTCTTAACTTCGCAGCCAGTTGGGCAGAGGCTGACGCGGCGGCCGCCGCGCAATGGGCCGAACGCTTGCCGCCCGACCAACAGTCGCCCGCGTGGCAAGGCTTGTTGCAGGTGCTCGCCACCGAAGAACCGACCCCCAGCCCTGACGGCCAGCCCAGCTTGGCCGAGCGGGCCGCTCGCGGTTGGCTGCGGGCCGATCCCGCCGCGGCCCGCGCTTGGATCGCCAGCGCTGCGCTGCCCGCCGGGGTGAAGGAGAAGCTCCTCGGCAAATAATGCCGCACGCCGGTTGAAACTTCGCTTTCCCAACTGCGTCTGCTTCCACATGCTTGACCGATGATGCGATGAGCTCCGCTTGCACCCCTCAACTTGGCTTCCAAATGACCCGGCGCCGCCTGCTCCAAGTCGGCGGCATGGGCATGTTTGGCATGTCTCTTCCCAAGTTGCTCGCCGCTGAAGCCAAGGGAGGCAAAAGCCCCATCGCCCGCGCCAAATCCGTCATCTTCCTCTTCCAGTGGGGTGGGCCGAGCCATCTCGAGACCTTCGACATGAAGCCCGATGCGCCCGAGGGCATCCGCGGCTTGCACAAGCCGATGTCCTCCAGTGCCGACGGCATCCAGGTCAACTCCCTCCTCCCGCGCACCGCCAAGGTCATGGACAAGGTCTGCCTCATCCGGTCCATGCACCACACGATGAAGAACCACAACTCGGCGGGCTATTACGCGCTCTCCGGGCACGCGCCCGCCACGGATGACCAGCGGCTCAAGGACTCCATCGATCTCTTCCCCGCCTATGGATCTGTCGTAGACCGGCTGGCACCGGGCAAAAACCCCGAGTTGCCCACCTTCGCCGCGTTTCCCTACACCATCGCGGATGGCTCCGTCGTCCCCGCGCAACACGCGAGTTTCCTTGGCAAGGTCCACGACCCGCTGCTCGTGCTGCGCGACCCGAGCGAGCCGGGCTTTGGCCTGCCGGAACTCAGCCTACCGGCGAACCTTTCCTACGACCGCCTCGCCGCCCGCCGCGAGTTGCAGAAGGTCGTGGACGCGCAATCCCGCCTGCTCGACTACTCCAGCACCGCGCGCGGCCTCGATGCCTACTACGACAAGGCGCTGGCGATGCTCCACTCCACCAAGCTCCGCGAAGCTTTCAATCTCGACCGCGAACCAAAGGAACTGCGCGACGCCTACGGCCGCACGCCCTACGGCCAAAGCTGCCTGCTCGCGCGCCGGCTCGTGGAAACCGGCGTGAAGTTCGTGCAGGTCTATTTCTCCGACAGCATCGGCGGGCGCAGCACCACGGACGGCGGGTGGGACACCCACGGCTTCGACAACACGCGAATGTTTCCCATCATCGAGAAGCGCCATCTGCCCATCACCGACCAGACCCTGCCGACCTTCCTCAACGACATGGACTCACGCGGCCTGCTCAAGGAAACCCTCGTCGTCTGGGTGGGTGAATTCGGCCGGACCCCGCGCATCAACAGCAACATCAGCCGCGACCACTGGCCGCAGTGCTACACGGCGTTGCTGGCGGGCGCCGGCGTGAAGAAGGGGTTTGTTTACGGAGCCTCCGACAAGCACGGCGAATACCCCGCCGACAAGCCGGTGAAGCCCGACGACCTCGCCGCGACGATTTACCACCTGCTTGGCATCGACCCGCACACGGAAGTCCGCGACACGCTCAAACGCCCCGTCCCCATTAGCTACGGCAAGGCCATCACCGAGGTGATGGTGTGAGTCTCACTGCAACCGGACCGTGACCGTCTTGGGGTCATACACCAAGCGCCGGCCCGGCGGGGGCTGAGGCGGTTTGGGGCTGTTGTAAGTGGACATCAAGTTTTCCAACGACTGAGGAATGTCAGCTCCCTGTGACCACACCCGGAGCACGCGGTTGTAGGCATCCAGTTGCGCCTGATAATCACCGGGGCGCGCAGGGGAATACATGTTCTGCGGTTGAGGCGCAGCGAAGCGCACCGGGCTGTCATCGGCCACCGGTGGGGGCTGATAAGTCGGTGGCGGTGCCTGAAACTGAACTGCCGCCGGGGCCTCACCTTGAGCTGCGGGATCCACCGCTGCGGCAGCCCCGGGAGCCTCAGGCTGTGCTGCAGTGGAGCGGGACCGCCGCCGACAGGCGGAACCCAATAGCCCGACAACCAAGAGCAGAGAAAGGAGCGAAGTGAGTCGGGTCATACTTAGGGAGCGTTCGCTTTAGTGACGTTGTTATTGGTGATAGCGGTGTAATGGGTAATCTCAGTGTGGTAGTCCCCGTAGCCAACGGTCGCCTTCGGCCCGTGCCGCACCGAGAGCACGTTGCCGGTGTTGTTGAAGCGTCCGTCGTCGAGAAAGCTCGGGCTGCTCACCGTCCACACGCCGGGAGCATATTCCTTTACGCCGTCCGCCGGGCCGCCGCGCTCTTCGATCGTCATCCACTTGTCGGCGGGACGAATCACTTCGGCAGCGCGAAATTTGCGCCTAACGCCTGTCGGCGTGCGCGCGTCAACGTAGGATGCGAACCCTTGATTCTGGTTGCCGCCGTTGAAGGCGTAGGAAAACGGGAAGTTTGGGCGTCCGCCCGATGGTGAGCCACGTTGTGGGCTGTTCGCATTGGGATCCACCACCCCCGCCGGTGCACCAAGATACCGGTTGTTCCAAAGTTTGTCTGCCGGGCACCGCAGCATGGTATTGCCGTTCGTGCGCAGCTCGTCAGTAAGGGGCTGCAAATATCGCGCAATGACGCTGTCCTTTAGCGGCCGAGGCGTGGTGTTAATCGCATTGTTTCCCGCGCCCGAGGTTCCGTTCTGGTAATGAATCCAGTCCTCGTGGGCATTGCCCAGCGCCCCCTGCGAAGCCCCGGCGGGAAAACAATCATCGTAATCCTGCGTGTAGAGCGAAAAGGCAAGGCCAAGCTGTTTCCCGCCTCCATTCAGGCAACTGGCCTGTGACGCTTTCGCTTTCGACTTCGCAAGCGCGGGCAACAACATCCCCGCCAGAATCGCGATGATCGCGATGACGACGAGCAATTCGATGAGTGTGAAGCCGTGGTCGCCTCGGCTGGCCGGAGCGGCGGTCTGGGGATCGCTCTGTTTCATTAGGTTGGTTGGTTTGGTTTATGTGCACGTCCGCTGCGATCGGCCTAGCCAGCTCCGTTGGGGCGGGAATTGGCGGCAGAGCTTATCGCGGACTGCGCAGAAGCTACTCGCGCCACGCGCGCTGTCAAAGGTAGATTTTCGCCGCGCCGGGGCGCGGCCCGCTTGGCCGCTTGGAACGTCCCTGCCACTGGTGCCGTTATCCCTTGCCATGGCAAGCGCACACGCAAGGCGGACGAGGTGCCTCGTGCGACCCCATCAGCCCACGCGCCGCTTGTCACCTGCCGTGCTCCAGCCTAAGCTCGCGTCATGAAGAACGAAGTGGTGCCCGTGCAGATCCGGGGCCTGCTACCCGCCAACAGCGGCTGCGCCATCTTTGTCGGCAACGAGGAAAAGGTCTTCGTCATCCAGGTCGAGCACAACCTCGGCGCGGTCATCCAGATGTTCCTGCGCGACCAGCCCAAGGAACGCCCGCTGACGCACGACCTCATGGTTCACGTCTTGAGGGGCTTTGGCATCACTGTGGAGCGCGTCGTCATCACTGAATTGCGCAACTCCACTTACTTTGCCCGCCTCATCCTTAAACAGGATAACGAGCTGGGCAAAAAAATCGTCGAGATAGATGCCCGCCCCAGCGACTGCCTCGCCCTGGCTGCTGCGCACAAGCGCCCTGTCTACGTTACCAAGGACCTCTTCGAGCAGGTGGAAGATATGACTGAGTATCTCGACAAGCTCACCGAGAGCAGCGGTGAGGCAGAGGCTTGATTCGAACCCAAGTTTACAGTGTTCAGTGTTCAGTAATGAGTCTTCAACCATGGCCGCCCTCCGGGAAAATTGAACCCTGTCACTGAAAACTTTCCTCCTCGATGCCCCCCGCTCCCGCGCCGCCGCCTGCCCCCGTCGCCCTCATCTGCGGCGATGAAGACTTCGCGGTGAAGCAGCGCGCGCGGCAGCTCCATGACAAATGGTGCGGCGAAGTCGGCGGCATGGATCACGAGACGATTGACGCCGCCGTGGGCAACAGCGGGGAGGCGCTCAAGGCCCTCAGTAAGCTCCGCGAGGCGCTCCAGACACTCCCCTTTTTTGGCGGTGGCAAGATCGTCTGGTTCAAGGACTGCAACTTCCTCGACGATGACCGCACCGCGAAGGCGAAGGACGTTGCCACTGGCCTCGCCGAACTCGCCGCCGAACTGAAAGCCTTCCGCTGGGATGGAGTGCGCCTGCTCGTTAGCGCCGGTAAAGTGGACAAGCGCAAGACGCTCTACAAAACCTTGGAGAAGCTGGGTAACATTGAACACTTTGCCGCCCTCTCGCTCGACGACCGGAATTGGGCCGACCAGGCCGAGGACCTCGCCTACAAGAAGCTCAAGGCGCTCAAGAAGGAGATTTCCTCCGAAGCCCTCGCCCAGCTCGTCGCCAACGTCGGCCCGCACGCGGCGCAGCTCCACAGCGAGGTCGAGAAGCTGGCCGCTTACGTAGGTGCGCGTGCAGACATCGAGCTAACCGACGTAAACGCCATTGTCACGCGCAACAAGCAGGCCCGTGCTTTCGCTCTGGCCGACGCGCTGGGCGACCGCGACCTGCCCAAGCTACTCCGCACACTCGATGAAGAACTTTGGGAAGTCCGCGTCGGGGTAGACCGGAAGTCCGAGATCGGCCTGCTCTACGGCCTCATCACCAAGGTGCGCGTGATGATTTTCCTGCAGGAGATGCTTAAGGCCGGCTGGCTCAAGGCCGATGGAGATTACAACCGCTTCAAGTCCCAGCTCGAACGCGTCCCCGCCGACGCGCTGCCCGAGGACAAGCGCATCAACCCGCTGGCGATGAACCCCTACGTGCTCTTCCGCGCGCTGCCGCAGGCAAAGCGCTACACGCCCGCCGAACTCATCCAGGCGATGGATCTCCTGCTCCAATGCAACATGAAGCTCGTGAGCAGCCAGCTCGACGAATCTCTCGTGCTACAGCAGACGCTCACGCAAATCGTCCGCCGCGGAGAGGCGGCTAAGTGAAAACATTGCGGAATGCAGAACGGGCGTGTGTGCTCCAAACGATGGCCGCCCCTTGCCACGGGGCCGGCAAGGGTGTTGATTGGTTTGGGCGACCTCAGCGACCCAGATAAAACCCAGCATGACTGAAGAAACCACAGATAAGTCTGGCAAGACTGCCTCTATAGCCAGCGCCGGCCCAGCGCGACTTTTCCCAATGTGGCTTGGGGCCCAGAGCTGTCGTCGGGTTTTACTCACCATTCAACGGGCGATTCCCTCACGGGACACCGGTGGAACTACCAGTCCAAGGCGACATCGAACTATGGCTCAGCTTGACCAGCACGCTGAAGCCGTGACCACATGACTTCCCCTTCCTCCACCCTTCTCGCCGCCCGCGTCGGTGACACCGTCTGCGTGAAGCTCGCCGGGCGCGCAAACTTCGCCACCAGCGTGGACTTTAAACGCCTCATCAACGAGGCCCGTGTCCGCGGCGCGCAGCGCTTCATCGTGGACCTCGCGGCTTGCCCTATCATGGACAGCACGTTCCTCGGTGTCCTCGCCAGCCTCGGTGTCCAACTCTCTGCCGACGACCCCCCACCCGAGCAACGCCCCATCGAGCTGCTCAACCCCACGCCCAAGGTCGCCGACCTGATCGACAACCTCGGCGTGTTGCACCTCTTCCGCGTCGTGCAGGGCAAGGACTTAGCAAACCTCTGCTTCACCGCCGTCGAGTCCACCGGCGCAACCAAGTTGGAGCTGTCCCGCAACTGCCTCGAGGCCCATCAAGTCCTCATGGACCTGAACCCGGAAAACGCGGCGAAGTTCAAGGACGTGGCGAAGTTCTTCGCCGAGGACGTCGCCAAGCAAGAGGCCGCGCAGTAACTGCCAGCAGAAAGCGCGTGCGCTGGTCGCGGGGTTGTGGCAGCAATGGCCGCATTGCACCATGAAGCCGCGCCGTCGAATCCAGCACTGTCTCCTCGTCGTAATGTGTGGACTGGCCGCCGGCATCGCCGCCCCGGCCGCCGAGACCGCGCCCACACCCGCCGCCCTCCGCACCGCCATTGAGAAATCCCTGCCGCTGCTCACCGCGGGCGCACATGGCTCGATGGAAAAACGTGAGCGTTGCTTCACCTGCCATAACCAAGGCCTGCCCATCATGGCACTCGCCACGGCGCAGTCGCGCGGGTTCAAGATTGACGCGGCAGAGTTCGCCAAGCAGGTCAAGTTCACCGCCGACTTCCTTGAAAAGAACCGAACCAATTATCTCGCTGGCAAAGGTCAAGGTGGCCAAGCCGACACCGCCGGCTACGCGCTGTGGGCCTTAGAAAATGGTGGCTGGAAACCCGACGCCACCACCACCGCCGTGACCGAGTATTTGCTGCAATGGCAACGCGACCTCGTTCACTGGCGTCCACAGTCGCGCCGGCCGCCCACGGAGCAGAGCCTATTTACGTCCACCTATGTGGCTCTGCGCGGATTGCGGACCTTCGGCACAGGGGCGCAGCGTGAGGGCATCACCCAACGCACGGAGCGAGTCCGTGCCTGGCTGTCAAAGACGCCGGCTCAGGACAACGAAGACCGCGTTTTCCGCCTGCGGGCGCTGCACGTTGCGGACGCGTCGCAGGCCGAGCGCAGCCAAGCCGCGAAGGAACTGCTCGCCGCGCAGCAACCGGACGGCGGCTGGAAGCAACTCTCCGACATGGGCACGGATGCCTACGCGACCGCCACCGCGCTGGTCGCGCTGCATCAAGCCGGCGATCTGGCGACGACCGACGCGCCTTACCAGAAGGGCCTCCGCTACTTGTTGGACAACCAACTCGCCGACGGCTCGTGGCTCGTCACGTCACGCAGCAAGCCGATTCAGAGCTATTACGAATCTGGCTACCCGCACGGCACGAACCAGTTCATTTCCATCAGCGCCGCCGGCTGGGCCACTACCGCGCTCGCGCTCGCGCTGCCGCCCGTGAAATGACTCAGGCCAAAGCGAAGTTCGTCGGCGCCACCCGCTGCGCGTTTTCCCCGAAGATTTTTCGAATGACCGCATCGCTGCGGCCGCGTTGCACGAGGCCAACGGTGGAGAGCGGCCAGTTCATCCACTCGTGGCACCTGGTCAAGCGTGCGGCCGGGCGGGCACTTGACACCCTATTGGCTTTCCAACAGCCTGCGAAGGATCGTCCGACGCTATTTCAGCCATGATTTCCCAACGCAATTTCCTCCTCGGCCTTAGCTCCGCTTCAGTCAGCGCGGCAGTACTGCCCGGCTGCGCCGCGCTCGACCGCGAGGCCGGCTTCCTCCCACTGTTCGACGGCCAGACGCTCAACGGCTGGCAACTCCTCGCCGGTAAGGGGAGCGGTTACGGCGTAAAGGACGGCGTGCTCTATTGCGCCAAGGGCGGCGGTGGCAACCTCCTCTCCAATCGCGAATACGCCGACTTCATCTTCCGCTTTGAGTTTAAGCTCGAAGCGGGCAGTAATAACGGCATCGCCTTGCGCGCCCCGCTCGCGGCCGGCAGCCTCGCCTACCTGGGCATGGAGTCGCAGATCCTCGACGATACCGATCCCAAATACGCCAAGCTCAAGGCCGCTCAGTATCACGGTTCCATCTACCTTATCGCCCCCGCACGGCGCGGCTTGCTCCGGCCCGTCGGCGAATGGAACGAGGAGGAGATCTACTGCCGCGGCCGTCACCTGCGCGTGACGCTCAATGGCAAGGTCATCGTGGACGCAAACCTGAACAATGTCACCGACCGCGAGACGCTGGAGAAGCACCCCGGCATGTTGCGCAACAAGGGCCACATCGGCTTTCTCGGCCACAACGACTACGTCGAGTTCCGCAACCTGCGCATCAAGGAACTGCCCGTTGCCGAGGTGAACAATGTTCCGCCCGCCGGCTTCAAGCGCCTCTTCAATGGGCAGGACCTGGAAGGCTGGAAGGGCCTCGTGGCCGACCCCATCAAGCGCGCCAAGATGTCGAAGGACGAACTCGCCGCCGCGCAGGCCAAGGCCGACGAACAAATGGCCGCGCATTGGGGCGTGGCCGACGGTATGCTCATCTTCGACGGCAAGGGCCAGAGCTTGTGCACCGCGCGCGACTACGCCGACTTCGAAATGCTTTGTGACTGGAAGATTGAGCCAAAAGGCGACAGCGGCATCTACGTGCGTGGCACGCCGCAAATTCAGATTTGGGAACGCGACACGCCCGGCAACCCTAAGCGCGTTGGCTCTGGCGGTCTCTACAACAACCAGAAAAACGCCAGCGAGCCCCTCAAATGGGCCGACCGCGCACCGGGCCTTTGGAACCGTTTCCGTATCCTCTGCGTCGGCGAGAAGATCCACGTCTTCCTCAACGACGAACTCGTGGTGAACAACGTGACGATGGAGAACTTCTGGGACCGCACCCAGCCGCTCTTCCCGTTTGGGCAGATTGAGCTTCAGGCTCACGGCAGCGCGCTCTACTTCCGGAACCTCTACATTCGCGAGATCGCCACCACCACGGACCCGAAATCCGCCACGCCGCCGGCCGCTCCCAAGGCTCCGGTGAAGAAGGGCGAAACGAAGGCGAATTAACTAGTGGGCCACCTGACCATGGCCCAAGTGCAGTTGGTCGCAGAGTGAGGCGACGCAAGGCTGGGCGTCACACCGGCATCTGCAAGCCGACCTTGTCCGCCACTTGGGCCACGTCTTTGTCGCCGCGGCCGGAGAGGTTCACGATGACGAGGCCGTCTTTGCCGAGCTTCGGCGCGCGTTCGAAGCAGGCGGCCACGGCGTGGGAACTTTCCAGTGCAGGGATGATGCCTTCGAGCTTGGCGAGCTTCATGAACGCGGCGAGCGCCTCATCGTCCGTAGCGTAACCATATTCCACGCGGCCCTCATCGCGGAGCCAAGCGTGCTCAGGGCCGACGGCGGCGTAGTCGAGGCCGGCACTGACGCTGTGGGTGGATTGAATCTGGCCGAACTCGTCCTGCAGGATGTAGCTCCGCGTGCCTTGGAGGACGCCGAGCGAGCCGCCTTGGAAGCGCGCAGCATGCTGCTCCGGCTGGATACCAAGCCCACCGGCTTCCACGCCAAGCATCTTCACTGAGGCGTCGTTTAGGAACGGGTAAAAGAGACCGATCGCGTTCGAGCCGCCGCCGACGCACGCGACGAGGAGATCGGGCAACCGCTCCTCCTGCTCTAGGATTTGCCGCCGCGCCTCGTCGCCGATAATGCGTTGAAAGTTACGGACCATGACGGGATACGGATGCGCGCCGTAGGCCGTGCCGAGGATGTAGTGCGTGCTGCGGACGTTCGTGACCCAGTCACGCATGGCTTCATTGACGGCTTCCTTCAACGTCTTCTGTCCCGCCTGCACGGGCACCACTTCCGCGCCGAGCATCTTCATGCGGAAGACGTTTAACTTCTGCCGCTCGCAATCCACCGCACCCATATAAATGATGCACTTCATACCGAACATGGCGGACACTGTGGCAGTGGCTACGCCGTGCTGACCCGCCCCGGTTTCAGCGATGATGCGGTTCTTGCCCATGCGCTTCGCGAGGAGGATTTGGCCCATCGCGTTGTTGATCTTGTGCGCACCGGTATGGCTGAGGTCTTCGCGTTTAAGATAAATTTTCGCGCCGCCCAGCTCGCGGGTTAGCCGTTCAGCGAAATAGAGAGGCGTCGGCCGGCCAACAAACTCGCGCAGGTAATAACTTAACTCGCGTTGAAACTCAGGGTCATGCTGGGCACGGAAATACTCATCCTCCAGCTCCTGCAACGGGTGCACAAGCGTCTCAGGGACATAGCGCCCGCCAAACGGGCCGAAGTGGCCTTGGGCGTCAGGGACAGTCAGAGTGGCAACAGTACTCACACCTTTAAGGTAGCAAGCCCGCCGTGGGTGGCCAATGGGGAAGTTTTGGGTGGCGTAAAACCCCCTGGTCGATACACGAGAACCAACGGCATTCAAAGGCGTTTGGCCTCATTACTTGGACTCTCTTTGAGGCAACTGGTGCTAAACCGTGACCGACGGCAAACGCTCGGCCCGGAGCCTGGTCGACCGCAGTTGACCACATCCAGCAGCGACATCGATACCCCGCCGTTGTCGGACGGTGCTTGGGATACCGGCTAGTTGCAGGGTCTTTTGGAACGCCCTCACGGGGGTGGATGGCGTGGCGATGCCCGTAAAGCCACCAGTGGGATTGAGTGGAATCAAGTTTACATGGGCGTCCAGCCCAATCAGTAACCCGGCCAGCCGTTTGGCCTGAGCTGGTGAATCATTCGTACCCGCGATCAACGTCCACTCGAAGAAAATGCGTCGTCCAGTTTTGGTAAAATAAGTGCGGCAAGCGGCCATCAGTTCCGCAAGCGGCCAACGCTGACTCGCGGGCACCAGCGCCGAACGTTCCTGCTCAGTCGCGCCGTGCAGGCTCACGGCGAGTCGATAAGGACGCTGCTCCGCCGCCAACCGTAGGATGCCTGGCACCACGCCCACGGTGCTGATCGTGATGCGGCTCGGGCCGAGGTTTAGGCCGCGCCGGTCAGAGATAGTTTCCAGTGCCGTCATCACCGCGTCATAGTTATGCAACGGCTCGCCCATGCCCATGAGCACTAGGTTGCGCAGGCCCTCATCGCCATCAGCGCGCAAGGCACGTTGCGCGTGTCGCACTTGCGCCACGATCTCTCCGGGCCGCAAATGTCGCACAAAGCCCATCTGACCTGTCGCGCAAAAGACACAGCCCATCGCGCAGCCCACTTGCGTGCTCAGACAAGCCGTGTGGCGATTTTTGAAACCCATCACCACCGTCTCGACGCTTTGCCCGTCGGCGAGGTGGAGCAGGAACTTACGCGTCTGCCCATCCCCACTGGCGATGTCGGTCATTGCGGTCAGCGCTTCAACGAAAAATCGCCGCCCCTCGCCCACCTGCTCTGCCACCCACCGGCGCAGCGGAGGCGGGAAATCCACCGCCGCAGAAAAGTCCTGGCACAACCCATGGTGTAACACGCGCCAAAATGATTGCGCATGCCGAGGCGGCAACCCCGCCGTGACGAACTCCCGTTCCAACTCCGCAAAAGTGAGATCGAGGAGCGAGCGCGGCGCAGTGTCATCAGTCGTCATGTCGCCTCAGATTATAACAGCAACCAGCACACTCAGCCGTTCTTTCAATCCAGTTGCCCGCTGGCATGTCCCCAGCTTCCCGCCACGAAACCCACCTTGCCAAATCGCCGGGTATTTTCCACGCTCGGCGTAATGTATGAAGCGTGTAAAGGGGATGGCCCTGAGGCTTACTGACAACTCAATCAAGGCTGGTCACGGGCCTGTGTCGCCGCGCGGCGAAATTCTCCTGCCCGAATAAAATGCCGGCGAATCCACGTTTAACGGATGGCTTTAGCCCTAGTTATCAAGTGATTCTTGGCTCGGATTTCGAGCCCCACAGTCCTCGCTCACTTCCCCTGCCGTAGTGACAACTAATCTTCGCATGCGCACGCAAGCCGAAATCTCCTCGCACCTCACCCAGCTGGGCGTCATCGCCGTCATCCGCACGCCACGGCCAGAGCAAGTGTTGCCGCTTTGCGCCGCGCTTGTCGAAGGTGGGCTGACGGCGCTGGAAATCACTTTCACTGTGCCCAACGCCTGCAACGTCGTTGCGGCAGTGGTGCGCGAGTTTGGCGGACACGCAACGGTCGGCGTGGGCACGGTGCTGACGGCGCTCCAGCTTAAGTCGGCGTTAGATGCGGGTGCGGAGTTCTTCGTTACGCCCATCTTGCGGCCCGAACTCGTGCCGCTGGCGCACGCAGCGGGCCGACCTATCATGCTCGGCTCCTACACCCCCACCGAGGCGCAACTCGCGCACGAAGCTGGAGCAGACTTTGTGAAGCTCTTTCCCGCCGACAACCATGGTCCCAAGGGGGTCCGCGCCTTCTGCGCTCCGCTACCGCACCTGCGCATTGTGCCCACTGGCGGAGTCACGCTCGCGAACGCCGGCGAGTTCATTAAGGCCGGCTGCGCGGCGGTCGGCGTCGGCAGCACACTGCTCACCACGGAAATTCTGGCGAAGAACGATTGGTCAGCCCTGCAAAGGCTCGCAGCGGATTACATCGCGACGGTACAGGCGGCGCGCGCGAGCTAACCCGACGGACATCCCGCCGTGGGTGCTGTTAATGGAGGGGATTTCTGCCTTCTACGTTCGGCAGGCGCTCAACGAAATCCAGCCCAATGAACTTCTTGAGAGGCATGGTGCGGCGGGCCCGCCGCTGACAGGCTTCTACCGACTGGAAACTACACGGCTTATATCCTTGGCGACGGCTGGCTAACCGCGCTCACGGCGTCATCGTTTCGTTTAGATTCAAAATGACGTTGGCGACCGCAGTCCACGCGGCGAGCTCGGCCGGATTGGCGCCGTCGGGGTTTTTGAAGTCGCCGACTTTCAGGAGCGACTCGGCGGCAGGTTTTTCCTCGGTGAAGTGGGCGCGTTGCTTGGCCAAAGTTTTCTCCAGCACGGCGCGCTCGGTCGCGGACGGCGGGCGAGCAAGGGCAAGCCGCCACGCGTAGTTCAGTTTTGCTGCGTCATCAATTCCACCTTCCTTCAGCACGCGGGCAGCAAAGGCGCGGGCAGCTTCGACGTAAACCGGGTCGTTCATCAGCACGAGCGACTGCAGCGGCGTGCTGGTGCGGGGACGTCCGGCAGCGCAAACCTCGCGGTTCGGCGCGTCAAAGGTGAGCAGACTCGGATACGGCGTGCTGCGGCGGTGATAAATGTAAAGCGCGCGCCGGTATTGGCTCGCATCGCGCTGCTGCTTCCAGCCGCTGCCGCCCATTTCGTTGATTTCCCAAACACCCGGCGGCTGATACGGATAAACTGGCTTGCCGCCGAGCTGCGGGTTGAGCAGGCCGGCGATGGCGAGCGCGTTGTCGCGGACGAACTCGGCATCCAGCCGCGCGCGCGGGCCACGAGCGAGCAGGCGATTTTCGGTGTCCTGCGCCAACAACGCGGGCGTAACAGCGGCGCTCTGCCGGAAAGCGTGGCTCATCACTATCTGCTTGATAGCGCGCTTCACATCCCAGTCGCGCGCGAAGTCGGCCGCGAGCCAGTTGAGCAGTTCGGGATGGCTCGGCCATTCGCCCTGCGAGCCGAAGTCGTTCACCGTCTTCACCAGCCCGGTGCCAAAGACCATCGCCCAGAAGCGGTTCACCGCCACGCGCGCGGTGAGCGGATGTTGCGGCGAAGCGAGCCACTGCGCGAGATCGAGGCGGGTGAGGCGGTTGGTCGAGGTCGTCGCCGGCTTGGGCAGGAAAGCGGGAAAAGCGGCCTCGACCTTCTCGCCGTTCTTGTCGTAAGCCCCGCGCACCTTGATGAACGTGTCGCGCGGCTTCTCCATCTCGGCCATGACCATGACCGTGGGAATGAGCTTGTCGAAGTCAGTCTTCGCCTTGCGCGCGTCCTCGGCGGATTTCTTTGCGGCGAGGTAATCGGTGGCCTGCGTCTCGCGATAAAATTTCCGCAGCTTGTCAGCCTGTTCCTTCGTGCGCTTGGCCGGCTCGATGGCCGCGAGGGCGAAGGTTGGCCCGCCCGCGAGCGTGGCGACTTCCTTCTCGGTGAGCGCGCGCGGGAAAACATACAACTCGTCCACGCGGCCGGTGAAGGGCGAGCCGCCGCCGCCGCGTCGGCCGATGGCAAAGGGTGCGGTGGTCTTGATGGTGCCGGGGAGTTTGTCCTTGAGCACCTTGCTCGCGACGGGTTGGCCGTTGACAAAGAGTTTCACGCCGGCGGCTTTGCCCGAGCCGTCGTAGGTGAACGCGAGATGCTGGAACGTGTCGAAGGGCAAATCCTTCTCCGTCTGCACATGAATGGCCTCGTCCGGCCACTTGTGGATGAGGTGAACGCTGGCCTTCCCAGCCGCGAACTCGATGTCCCAGCCGCGAAAGTTCGGCCCGTTCTCCATCTTGCCCAGCGGCGCGCCGGACGGGGTGTTCTTCACGCGAACCCACAACCCAACACTGAATTTATCTTCTTTGTCAAAGTCGTAGCGCTCGCCGAGGTCGGCGTGGCCCTTGGCGGTGAGCAGCAAGCCGTTGCCCTCCACGCCTTCCGCGAAACCAGTCTCCCCTTTCAATTCAGCTACAATCTCTTTGCCGTCGTGCGTGACGCCGTGCGCGTTGGTGTTCAGCGGAAAGTGGTCGAACGGGCCGGGGACGGCACGGGCAGTCGGGTCGCTAACGAGCTTCGCTTCCCAAGTTTTTTGCGCGGCGTCGAGCTGGCCTTCGAGTTCCTTCACGCGCTGGTCGGTGGAGGTGACTTGGGTGGACAACTTCACCAACTCCTTCTCCTGCTCCGCCGACGGCACGGCGAGGCGCGGTTCGGGGTTGAGAGTGCGGGTGCCGTCCTTGCCCTTCTCCGGCACGTTGTGGAAAAAGGCGTATAGGCTGTAGAAGTCCCGCGTCGTGACCGGGTCGTATTTGTGGTCGTGGCATTGCGCGCAGGCGATGCTCATGCCGAACCACGCGGTGCCGAGCGTGCTCACGCGGTCCACGAGGTAGATGTTGAGATATTCGGCATCGATAATGCCGCCTTCGTCGGAGGTCATCACGTTACGCATGAAACCGCTGGCAACCTTCTGGTCCATGGTCGCGTTGGGCAGCAGGTCGCCGGCGAGTTGCTCGATGGTGAAGCGGTCAAAGGGCTTGTTGCGGTTGAAGGAATTCACCACCCAGTCGCGGTAAAGCCAGACTTCGCGGAGGGAGTCGTTGTGATAACCCGCCGTGTCCGAATGCCGCGCAAGGTCCAGCCACGGCACCGCGACGCGTTCGCCGAAGTGCGGGGAGGCGAGCAGGCGGTCCACGGCACTGGCGATAGCCAATTGCCGATTACCGATGGAAGAACACTCGCGGACGAAGGCATCCACTTCAGCCGGCGTGGGCGGAAGGCCAGTGAGGGCGAGCGAAAGCCGGCGGAGCAGGACTTCAGGCTCTGCCTCGGGGGCGAAGGTGAGCTTCTCCCGCTCCAACCGCGCGGCAAGGAAGTGATCAATGGTATTCAGTGAACCCGTTTTAAGCAGGTCTATGGGTGCCTTCGTTCCCGGCGACTGAACACTGAACACGGACTTGCTGATGGTTTCCTTCTTTGGCACTGCCGGAGCCACCGTCGGCTCAAACGCCCAATGCCCCTGATACATCGCGCCCTCAGCAACCCAGCGACGGAACAGCTCGCGCTGCGCGGGTGTAATGGCCTTATGCGAGTTGGGCGGCGGCATGAGGTCGTCGGCGTCCTTGGTGAACAAGCGCGCGATGATTTCGGACTTCTCTGGCTTACCGGGGACGATGGCGGGTTTCCCAGAAGTGCCGGCCCTGAGTGCCTCTTCGCGCACGTCGAGACGGAGCTTGCCCTTGCGCGTCTTCTCGTCAAAGCCGTGGCACTTGAAGCAGGTGTCGGACATCAGCGGGCGGATGTCGCGGTTGAAGTCCACGGGCGCGGGCTTCGGCGCGCCAAACAACGCGGCGCGCACGGGCGCAGCGAGGGAAAACAAGATAAGCACTGCTGAGAGAATCGGCTTCACAAACATAGGCCCCATTTTGACCCGGCGCGGGAGGAGGTCATTCACCGCAGGAACGACTAGTGAGGCGACTGCAACAGCTTAATCCACGAATAGAAACTCGTTCGCCGAGAGTAACACTTGTGCGAGCTGTTCCCAGGGCTTCAGCGGCGGTTGCGCGGGCACGTCCACGCCACGGAAATCCTTCTTCGCGTCCCATTCCTTCACGGGCACCGGCGCAGCCCCGACCACGGCGGCGGCGGTGTTCAACTCGGTGATGACGGGCGCCCACTTGAACTCGTCGCTATTCAGGTTCGCGCGAAAATCCACGATGAAGTCCAACGTGTCGCCGGCCTGCACGGCGGTAGAGGGCACGCGCAGGTCCTCTGCTGCGTTGTGCACGGTCACGGTGCGGAGTTGACCTAACCGGCTGTGCGTGATGAACGCCCGCACGCCATCGCCCGCGCTGGTCTCGTGCGCGATGCGACCCGCGATGTTCACCACGCAGTCGCGCGGCGCAATCCATCGGCGCACGACCGCATGCTGGAGGTCGTTGCCCGCGTGACCGCCGTCGGCGGTGAGTTGCGCCCAGCCGAGCTTCGCGTCAGGCCAGTTGGGGCCGCCTTGCCAAGCCTTGCCGGTGAAGTGCGGCAATGCCGTGAAGTTCTTCAACTTGCGGTTCGGCTCATCGAATTCGCCGTATCCGTAACGCCACTGATTTTCTGGCGGTGGCTCAGGTGTTTGCGGCTGGTTCGCCTCGGCATCCGCGATAAAGCGCACGGCGGCAGCGGCCTGTGCGGACGTCGGCTCACGTTGGAAAAGCGCACGGTGGAGAAAGCGGACTTTTTCCTCGGGCGAACTCAGCTTGGAAAAATCGGCGCGTGCGACGAGCGCCTTCGCGCGCGCGGCGACGAACGGGTGATTGAGGAAAAACAACGCCTGCTGCGAAACGGTCGTCTCGTGTCGCTGCGGAATGTGCAGGTCGGGATTGGCGAAATCAAAGACGCGGAAGAGCGGCGGCAAATACTGGCGGTCAACGAGACCGTAGAGACTGCGACGCTTGCTGGTGAAAACGTCGGCGGGCCGGCCGCCGGGCGTGAGGTCGAGCTCGCCGCTGGCCGCGAGCAACGAGTCGCGCAGTTCCTCGAAGTCGAGCCGCTGGCGGTTCGCGCGCCAGAGCAGGCGATTGTCCGGGTCGAGCGCGGTGGCGCGTTTCCAGTATTCAGGATTCAGTTTCCGGTTTTCAGTGGGCCGCCCGCCGCCCTCGGCCTGCACCGAAGGCTGACTACTGAACACTGAAAACTCACCAGCCTGCTGATACGCCGCGCTGGTGAGCAAAAGTCGGTGTACCGCCTTTAAACTCCAGCCGTCCGCCACGAAACGCCGCGCGAGCCAGTCCAGCAACTCGGGATGGCTCGGCGGCTCCGCGCGCAGACCAAAATCACTTGGCGTCTTGACAAGGCCTGCCCCGAAGTGGTGGAGCCAAACCCGATTCACCATCACGCGAGCGGTGAGCGGGTTTTCCGCATTAGCGATGGCGCGGGCGAGTTCCAGCCGGCCGCTGCCATGCGCAAACGGCTGCCGCTGCGGGCCGGCAACGACTTCCAAGAACTGCCGCGGGACTTCGACCCCTTTCTGCTTCGGGTCGCCGCGCAGGAAGACCCGCGGATTTCCCTGCGGCGCACGGTCCGTGACGATGAGCGCGTGCGCCGGGGCGCCGGGCGCGCGGATGAGGTGGCGGTCTACTTCGCCCTGCAACTTCCACAGCTCCTCGGTCGCCTTCGTGGTGAAGAGCTGCTCGGTGTTCACGATGCCATCAGGTGGGATGACGGCGGGCGAGTCGGCAGCGTAAAGCACTTGGCGAAGCGCCTCGGCTTGCGGGTCAGGCAACGAGGTGGGCGCGGGGGAATTGTTCGTTTTCGCGGCGTTGAGCGCGGCCTGCCACTGCTGTTCGATGGTGGAAAAAACTTTGCCGTAACGCTCGGCGACTTCGCGTGGAGATTTCGGAGGCTCGGTGAAAGCGGCGGCGAGCAACGCATTCGGGTTCGCCCCTGCGTTTGGTGAACGAACGCCGGCTCCCAATTCAGATGGAGCCTCTTCACGTCGGCTGCTACCGACGTGCTGGTGCCACAGCGCCCACACTGGGTCGCCGCGCTTCCGGGCCTGTTCAAGATACGCCTGCCAGCGGCGGACGGTGGCGGGGATGAGGTCGTTGTCCGTGAGGATTTGGTCGAAGCCTTCCTCGGGATACTTGTGCAGCTCGAACTGGGCAGCGAGATAGTCCGTCACTCGGGCGCGGACGCGCGCAGCGGCTTCGGCACGGCGCGTGGCCATCGTCGAGTTCAGCTTGTCGAGGCGAGTGCGGTATTCCTTGTCAAAGGCAGCGAGCGCATCGGACTGCGCTGGGAATTCGATTTGAACCAACTCATCCGCCGTGCTCTGGAACACGCCGTAAAGCGAGTAGTAATCTGCAGTTGGAATGGGGTCGTATTTGTGGTCGTGGCAGCGCGCGCACTGGACGGTCAACCCCATCGTGCCGCGCGTCACCACGTCAATGCGGTCATCAAGGATGTCGTGCGTCACCCCGATGAAGCGGCGGCCCGTCGTGAGGAAGCCGAGGGCGGCAAGGTCAGCAAGTTTCGAGTTTTGAGTTTCGGGTTTTGAGTTGGCAGCGGTGTCCGGCAGTGCTCCGCCAACTCGAAACGGCGATAGCTGGTCGCCGGCTATCTGAAGCATCAGGAACCGGTCGTAAGGCAAGTCGTTGTTCAGCGCGCGGACCACCCAGTCGCGGTAAGCGTGGGCGTGGACGAAGAAGCGTTCTTCGCGGGCATAAACGTAGCCCTTCGTGTCCGCGTATCGCGCGACATCGAGCCAGTGCCGCGCCCAGCGCTCACCGTAGAGCGGTGAGGCGAGCAGGCGCTCCACGAGTGCGGCGATGGCTCTTTGCTCACTTTCCCGCTTTCTCACTTTCTCACTATCTCGGATGGCAGGCGGGAAAGTGGGGGAGTGAGAAAGTGAGAATTCCCTTACGAACGCCTCGACCTCCTCCGCGCTCGGCGGCAGGCCGGTGAGGTCGTAAGTCATCCGGCGGATGAGCGTGCGCGGATCGGCCGGCGGCGAGGGCTTCAGGCCGTTGGCCTCCAGTTTCGCGAGGATGAAGTGGTCCACCGGCGACTGCGGCCAAGCCTTGTCCTTCACCTTGGGCAGCGGCTGGTCCTTCGGCGCAACGAACGCCCAGTGCGGCTTCGAACTTTGAACTTCAGATTTTGCACTTTTAACTTCGCCCGCGCGCGGGTCCGGTGCGCCGCTGCGAATCCACACCTCGAAGTCGGCGAGTTGCTGCGGAGAAAGTTTCTTCTTCGGGGGCATCTGCAAGTCCGCGCTCGTGTGGCGGATGGCCGCCAGCAACCGGCTATTCTCCGGCTCGCCGGGCACAACGGCGGGTTCGCCCGAGTTGCCGCCGCGTCGCAAGCCGTCGCGGGTGTCCACGCGCAACCCGGCCTTGAGCGACTTGCTCGTTGCGCTGTGGCACTCGTAGCAATGCTGAGCGAGCACGGGGCGGATGCGCCTCTCGAAGAAATCAAACTCAGTCACGGAAGCTCCCAAGCCCAAGCTCCAGAACCCCAAGAAGCACCAAGCTCCGAATACCAATTGCCAGGCACCACGTGCGCTTTGGAGCTGGGTCATTGGAGCTTCTTTGGGATTTGGCGCTTGGCGCTTGGAACTTCGGTTCATCGCGGGCACACGGTCTAAGACGCAGCGCAGGCTACCGAATTCGCCGCGCGGAGCTGCTTAATCCACCTCCGGCGGAACAAAGGCGACGGTGGACTGAATCGCGTAGTAGCAGGTGCAGCCGGAGCTGGCCTCGACTTGCACGATGATGCCGCCCGCCGGGATGATGTTGATGAGGCAACCGGGGCGCATCCCAGTGAAGTTCATCAAGGTGCCGCCCGTGGCTGCGTCGCGCATCACCGTGTAGCCGTCACGATAAAACAGCATGCCCGCCGAGGCCGACATCTGGCCGCACGCACCATTGCGCGGGACGGACCACGGAATCATTCCCTTCGGGCCGGGCTTGGTCACGGCCGCGCCAGTGCGAAGGTCGTAGGCCTTGGGCCGGCCGATGACGCGCTCGCCGACGAGCACGGGGCGCACGCTGTTGCCAATGGCTTCATTCCAAAGCGGCGAGCCGTCCGCGGCAGAGAGCGCAAGCGCGCGGCGCTCGCCCTCGTCGCCCTTCGGCGCACCGTAGGCGGAGTAAACGCCCGAGAGCAGCAGCACGCCGTTCTTCGCGGTGAGGCAGAGGTTGCCGGTCCAGTTGCCGCACTTGGTGAGGTCGTGGTCCCGTGCCCAGAGCGGCTTGCCCGTCGCAAGGTCGAGCGCGGTGACGGTGCGGATTGGCGTCGGCGGTGGTCCATCGGCCTTGGCGGGCTTGGGCTTGCCCACTTCCTTGTGCGCCTCCATCACGGTGAGGACTTTCGGCGCGTTGGTCTGGCCGCGATGCTCCACGAGAAACACTTTCCCGCCCGACACCGCGAACGTGCTGTTCCGCATCGCGGCGCTGTCGTAACGCCACTTGAGCGCGCCCGTCCGCACGTCATACGCGAAGAGCGTGCGACTGAATTGATAGCCCGCCGACGCGCTGCCGATGAGCAGGTCGCCATCGGTGGCGACGTAGGCCCATGTGCCGGGCTTGCCATCGGGGCCGGGTGGCACCGGGAACGTGCGGCGTGTCGCGCCGGTGACGAGGTCGAGTTGGTGACACTCCTTGTCTGCTGCGACGAACAGCCCGTGCGGCGAGACGGCGAGATTCCCGCAGTCCTGCGTGATGTCGAGCCGCTCGGCTCCGGGAAACTCGCGCTCCCAGTAAGGCAGGCCATTGTAGGCGTCGAAGCTCAACAGCAGCGGCGTCTTCGTCTGCTGGCGCGTGCCCTCGACAAACATCCGGCCCGCGAGTTGGAGCGGCGCTTCGCTGCGACGGTGGCGGTCGTGCATCTTGTCCGCGCCGGGCTCGCCATACCACAGCACCTCGGGCCGACCGCGAACGCGCTCGTCATCGGAGGAGCCGGAGTTGCCGGCGTCGGCGTATTGGTGCGTCCAGTCGCGCGCGCCGGGCAGCGCGCCGCGCACAAGCTTCGTCCACGCGCCGCCCCCAAGCTGGGCGGAACTCACGGCTCCGGCAGAGGTCCAAGTCGCGTCGGGCGAGCTGAGGTTGCCGAGCAGCACACCGCCGTGCGGCTTCAACACGCGGAGCAACGCGCGGGCGGTCACAGCACCTTGCGCGAGCGACGCTGCATCAGCCACGACCAGGTTCGCGAAGTAAGGCGGGAACGGGAGCGCGTTCGTCTGGCCAGCGGGCAGGAGGTTCACCTCTACCTTCGTCCCGTAAAGGCCGGCTCCGGAAAGAGCTTTGCGTCCAGCCCCAGCGCGAGTTGGGTCGCTCTCGGCGACGTGAATCCGCAACTCGGTGCGCTTCGCGAGTTCCGCGGCGAGAGCGGTGGCGTTGTCCCCGAGCAGCAGTGCGTAACCACGCGTCACACCCGACTCCTTCACGACGGCCTCCGCGAGCGCCGCCGCTCGCGCGTCGCTCGCGAGTGCGGGTTTTGCCGGCATCGCCGGTGCCGGCGCGCTCGTGCCGAAGCAATGCAGCCGCCCATTTTCTAGGCTCACCACGAGTCGGCCATTCGCTACGGCGAGGCCCTTCACCACGCCGTCCACCCTGCCGGTCCACGCGGCTTTGCCCGTCGCGGTGTCCACGGCCACAACGGAGTTCGAGCCACCCGCGATGACGTGCGCGCCCGCCGCGATGACGAGCTGCAAGTTGGGCGCGGCGTAAGTCCACTTCACCGCTGCCGTCGGGAAGCTCGCGCGTTTCGGCGCGGCATCGGCGGCGGCGCGGTCGAACGCGGTGAGGACGTTCGGCTTGGGCGCGGGCTCGCGGCCATACTTGGGCACCGGCGGACCGGCCAGCTTGAAGTAATGCGTCTTCGTCGCGATGACTTGCGCAGCCTCGCGCACCGTGGAGACGTGCTTGCCGTCGGGCGTGTAGCTGTGCAGTTCGTTCTGCGAACCGAGTAAATAGAGGTCATCCACGAGCACACCGTAGTCGCCGCTGACGACGCCCTTGCTCGGCACGATGAGGTAAGTCTTCACCATCGAGCCGCGCAACGCGCCGTCCGTGCGCGCGTAAGCGAGCGGCGCGGTGCGGCCGCACGGCACGTAGAGCTGGTCCGCCGTGGCGAGCAGGTAGCCTTGCGGCGCGAGCGCGGTGTAGGCCTCGGACCTGGGGGCGGAGCTGTTGCGCCAAAGCGCCTTGCCCGTCGCGGCATCGAAGGCAGCCACCGTGGTTTCGCGCGCGGGAAAAATCCCTGCCCCGCAGTAAGCCACGCCGCCATCCACGAGCACACTTGTGCGCACCGGCCAAAGTGAACTCAACCGCCCCGCACCGAGAATGCGCGTCTCGCCCGCGCCAGGCCGCGCGCTCCACACGAGCCGGCCATCCTGCGCGTCGAGGCAATAAACCAGCCCGTCATCCGACCCAGCGTAAACCCGCCCGCCCGCCACCGTCGGCGCGAGTCGCACCGGGCCTTCGGTGAAGAACGTCCAACGCTTCGCCCCCGTGCGCGCGTCCACGGCGTGGATGCCATTGTCCACCGCCGAGCCGAAAAAGACCGTGTCACCCGCCAGCGCGACGTGCGTGGCGTCATCGAAGGCGAGCTTGGGCAATTCATTGTAGCCCGCCTGCGGGCTGGGCCACGCGCGGGTCGGCTCGGCGGGCGGCGTGTAAGCCCACAGTTCGTTCAGCGGGAATGCGAGCGTCTCGCCCGACACGCCGCTGCGCGCGCGGTCGTGCATGAACGTGGGCCAGTCCTCGGCCAGCGCGGCGGCAACGAGGAACAGCGAAGCGAGCAACAGCGCGGCGCGACGAACTGGGCGAACTGAGACGGACATGTCTTACGATGTGTTTGCTGGCGAAAAGTGGACGCAACGGCGCGCAGGACAATGCAACCAAAGCAGCGCTCCACAAATCCGTCGTTTCACGACCGCCGCGAGCGCAGCCGCAGCGCGTTGCCGATCACCAGTAAGTCAGACAGGCCCATCGCTGCAGCGCAAAGGACTGGACTTAGCAGACCCAGCACGGTTAACGGCACAGCGGCGGCGTTGTAGAAGAACGCCCAAAAAAGATTCTGCCGGATGGTCCGCAGGGTTGCCTGTGCGAGCCCGAGTGCGTTTGGAATGGCCTGAATGTCAGACTGAAGGAGAATAATGTCCGCCGCCTCGCGCGCCACGTCACTCGCTCGCGCGACGGCGATGCCGAGGTCTGCCTGCGCAAGCGCGGGCGCATCGTTGATGCCGTCGCCGACGAAGGCCACGCGTTGACCGCAGTTTTGCAACCGCTGCACCAGCTCGGCCTTCTGCTCAGGCTGAATCTCTGCAAAGACGTTCTCCCGAGGTATTCCCACTTGGGCGGCGATGGCGACCGCCGTCTGTAAGTTGTCCCCGGTCACCAGGCAGACGTTTTTGCCCTGACGTTGCAGACCGGAAATCACCTCGACGGCGCGCGGCTTCAATTGGTCGCGCAGCGCGAACAGCGCGAGCAACTCGGAGCCGCGCGCGAGGCCGAGAACAGTCGCGCCCTGCGCCATCCATTCAGAGGTAAATGAGTTGTCTGCAATGTTCACGCCGCTTTGCGTGAGCCAGCGAAATGAGCCGAGACGGACAATCTCGCCTTCACTGGTGGCTTCAATCCCTAAACCGCGCATTTCCCGCCAGTGCGCCAAGCTGGGCTGCGATGTGACTGCACGATGGGCGGCGATGGCCCGGCTCAACGGATGATTCGAGGGGGCGGCCAGCAGGGCGGCGAGTTGCTTGACCGGCAAGGCCCCCGGCTTCACCTCAAACACCGCCGCCACGGCGAGCTTGCCCTCTGTTATCGTGCCGGTTTTGTCAAAAAGCATGGCGGTAATGCGCCCACTTTTTTCCAAGGCCTCGCCATCGCGGATAAGGATACCGCGCCGCGCGGCCGCGTTCACGCCGGCCATGATGGCGACTGGCGTGGCCAGCCCCATCGCACACGGGCACGCGACAATGAGCACGCCGGCTGCATGGATGAACGCCGCCGCCAAGGGCGACGCAGGAAAATGCTCCGGCCTCAGGAACGGCAGCAGGGTGGTGGCCGTGCGCACTGCGCTTTCATAAGCCAAGCCCCACCAAAGCCCCGTGCCGAGCGCGACGAGCACCACGACGGGCACAAACACCGCGCTGACCTGGTCGCCAAGCTTCTGAAGCTGGGCGCGGCTGGACTGCGCGCGTTGCACAACGGCAATGATTTGGGCCAGTGCGGTCGCATCGCCAGTAGCGGTAACCCGCAAGACGAGGCGGCCGTTTTGGTTCAATGTGCCGCCGTAGAGCTTCGCACCAGGTGACTTTTCCACAGGCAGTGATTCACCCGTGAGCATCGCCTCCTCCACGGCGGACTGGCCTTCGAGGACTTCACCGTCCACCGGCACTCGTTCACCAGGACGGAGCGCGACGTGATCGCCTGGCTTAAGTTCGGCCACGGCGATTTCAGTTTCGGCCCCGCTGTCATCAAGCCGACGAGCGACGGGTGGCGCGAGATTAAGTAACGCTTGCAGCGCGTCCGCTGCCCGCGCACTCATGCGGGATTCCAGCCAGTGGCCAACGCTGATCAGCGAGATGATCGCCACCGCCTCCATATAGTAAAGGTGGCCAGACCACCCGGTGAACAACGCCCAAGTGCTAAAGCCGAAGGCCGTCGTGGAGCCCAGTGCGACGAGAGTGTCCATGTTGGAGCTGCCGATCTTGAGTTGCCGCCACGCGCCGACGTAGAAGCGCGCCCCGCATAGGGCCTGCACTGGCAGCGCGAGCGCAAAAGCTGTCCACTGAAACCACTGCTCCATGCCGAGACGGAAACCCCATTCGCTCAGCATCAGCAGCAGCATGACTGTGCTACCGAGGACGACGTTGAACTGCCAACCCGCCAGCGGGGACCAAAGCGATTGGCGATTAGCGCGTGTTGATTGATGATTTGGCCGGGCTTCGAACCCTGCGGCGGCGAGCGCGCGGACAATGGTTTCCGCGCTTGGCTTCGCTTCCGGCTGCCAACGTACGTTGGCGCGCGGCGGTGCGAGCGTGACCACAACACTGGCGACGCCGGGTAACGCCTCCAAAGCCGCCGTGGCTTTGCGCACACAGTTTTGGCAGTTCAGTCCAGTGACGGAAAAATCCGTCGCGTCCGCGGGGGACGCAAGCCGGGGCGAGCCGCAGTCGTTATCGCAACCACAAGTCATCGCCGGCATAAAACCACAGACGCCGCGCGGGCGCACGCAACGGTTGCAAGCCTGACCGTCCTGCCGCTTGCAAATCTCGCCATCGTGCGGGACAAACGCGCGTGTTCGTCTTCCTCAATGGCCGGCTTATCCCGGCGGCCGACGCAGTCGTGTCCGTCTTTGACCGTGGCTTTCTTTACGGCGACGGGCTGTTCGAAACGTTGCGGGTGATGAAGGGCGTGCCGCTGGACTGGGACGGACACTGGCGACGACTCGCCCACGGCGCAGAGACGCTCAAGGTTAAGCTGCCCTTTACCTCAGAGGTGCTCCGCGCCCAAGCCCGCGAGCTCAGTCGGCACAATCAACTTCCCGAGGCCATTCTTCGCCTTACGCTTTCGCGGGGCGTCGGGTCACGCGGCTATTCCCCACGCGGAGCGGACACCCCGACGTTCATCATGTCGCTGCATCCCGCGCCCGTGCTCGGTCCCCGCGCGCCGCAATGGAAGCTCCACACAGCCTCGCTGCGCTTGCCAACAGGCGACGCCCTCTCCGGCTGCAAGTCTGCGAGCAAACTACTCTATGTCCTCGCGCGCGCGGCAGCTGAAGCTGCAGGAGCTAATGACGCCTTGCTGCTCAACGTCCGTGGCGAGTTGGCAGAAAGCGCGAGCGGTAATCTCTTCTGGCTGGAGCAGGAAACGGTGCACACCCCGCCCCTGGAGAGTGGGGCTCTGCCAGGAACCACCCGCGAGCTGGTGCTAGGTTGGTGCGCGGAACATCGATTGGTTTTCTGCGAAACGGTGGCGAAACGGGCTCGCCTGCTGCGAGCTAGCGGGTGCTTTCTCACGCTAAGTTCCCTCGGGGTGGTGGAAGTCACCGCCCTCGACGGCAAAACCATCCCGACCGCTTCGCTCACGCGGCGGATCCGCAAGGGTGTCCTTTCCAGCTGGCGGCGAATGGCAAAACGCGTCGAATGACTGCCCGCTTTGGCCGCGTCAAATTTTCTGCTAACTTGTGGTCATGAATTTCAAGGTCCAAACCCCGCTTCTTAGCCGACGCGCCGCGCTCCAGCGCTCCGCCGTCGGCTTCGGCTGGCTCGCCGCGTCGTCCCTGCTCGCAGAGCAATCTCCCTCTCCCGCAGTCGCAAAGCCCCCGCGCCTCCTGGCCCCCGCCAAGCGCATCATCTTCCTCTTCATGAAGGGAGGCCCGTCCCACGTGGACACCTTCGACCCCAAGCCGCTTCTGGACCGCGATGACGGCAAGCCTTATCCCGGTGAAAAACCCCGTGTTCAATTCGCCCCCACGCTCGACCTCCTCAAGTCCCCGTGGAAATTCCAGAACTACGGCCAGTCCGGCCTGCCCGTCAGCGAACTCTTCCCGCACGTCGCCCAGTGTATTGACGACCTCTGCATCCTCCGCTCCTGTCACGGCACCAACCCCGCCCACGGCGGCGCGCTCCTCAAGCTCCACACCGGCAGTGACAACTTCGTTCGCCCCAGCATGGGTGCGTGGGTCAACTACGGTCTCGGCTCCGAGAACCAAAACCTTCCCGGCTTCATCACCATCTGCCCCACGCTCGCGCACGGCGGCGTGAACAACTGGGGCGCGGCCTTCCTCCCCGCCTGGACGCAAGGCACCCCCATCGGCAACGCCGCCGTCCCCTCAGACAAAGCCCTCGTCCGCCATATCAACCCCCGCCTCGCGCCGAGCGAACAACGCCAACAGCTCGACCTCCTCGCCGCAATGAATCGCGACCACCTCGCGCAGACCGGCCCGAACGCCGCGCTCGAGGGCCGCTTGAATTCCTTCGAACTCGCCTTCCGCATGCAGATGGCCATGCCCGAAGCGCAGGACATTTCGCGCGAATCCGAAGCCACCAAAAAACTCTACGGCCTCGACGACCCGGTCACTGAGAACTTTGGCCGCCAATGCCTCATGGCCCGCCGCTTCGCCGAGCGCGGCGTGCGCTTCATCCAGGTTTCCCACAGCGACGCCGACGTGCAATGGGACCAGCACGGCAACCTCCGCAAAGGCCACACCAAGAACGCCGCCGAGGTGGATCGCCCCATCGCTGGACTGTTGAAGGACCTGAAAGCCCGCGGCCTCCTCCAAGACACGCTCGTCCTCTGGGGCGGCGAATTTGGCCGCACCCCCGCGGCGCAAGGCGGACGCGACGGTCGCGACCACAACCCCGAGGGTTTCACCATGTGGCTGGCCGGCGGCGGCGTAAAACCCGGCATTACCTACGGCGCGACCGACGACTACGGCTGGTTCGCCGCCCAAAACAAGATCCACATCCACGACCTACACGCCACGCTCCTCGCGCTCCTAGGCCTAGACCACGAGCGTCTTACTTATCGTCACGCCGGACGCGACTTTCGCCTGACTGACGTGCATGGGCATGTGGTGACAGACATCTTCGCGTAAGACAATGCCACCGGTGACGATAGCAACGTGGCCGGTGAGGTTGAGTGCTTGACCGAGAGTATTGGAATTTTAGCGCGAGGTTCAATTAGCAGTCCTGCTAAAGTTGATTGCCAGCGCGCCGCGGGCCGTCAAAGTCACCGCGTCCAATATGAAACCCTCACTCCTGTTCGTCGTTTGCTCACTGACCTTCCCCGCCGTTGCCGCCGATTGGGCTCAGTGGCGCGGGCCGAACCGCGACGGGCATGTCGCCGCGACTATCGCCGCGCTACCGAAAGAACCAAGGCAACTGTGGGCCATTCCCGTGGGCAACGGCCAAGCCTCGCCCATTGTGGCAGGCGGCAGATTGATCTACCTCGACGAGCAGAAAAACCAGGAAGTCGCGCATTGCGTGGACCTCAAGACTGGCAAGGAGCTTTGGCAGACGGCGGTGGGTGAATCCGAGGCGTTCTCGAACGCTTACGGCACTGGCCCGCGCTGTACGCCGCTGGTGGATGACGACCGCGTTTATACGCAGACCTGCCGGGGAGAGTTTCGCTGCCTCGCGCTGGCGGACGGAAAAATTCTTTGGCAGACCAGCTTCGACAAGGACTGGGCCGCTCCCTTCTTGGGCAATTCGAGCAACGCGCCCGAGGCCAAGGAAACGGCCTCACGCCGCCACGGCAATAACGGCTCGCCGGTGATCGATGGCGACCGCATCTTCGTCCCCGTGGGCAGCCCGACCAAGGGCACGCTGGTCGCGTTTGACAAGAAGTCTGGCAAGGTGCTGTGGACGGCGGGCAGAGAGAACACCGCATATTCCTCGCTGATGATTGGCACGCTCGCCGGCACGCGACAGGTCGTCCACCTCACGGCGGATTCACTCATGGGTGTGGATGTGGCAAGCGGTAAAATCCTTTGGCAAACGCCCGTGAAGACCGGAGCCAAACGCCATGTGCTCACGCCCTTGCTCGCGGTCGATTCAGTAACAATTTCATCCTCGTCGGTTGGGCTGACGACGTTCTCGGTCATCAAAGACAGCGGCGGCTTGAAAGTAGAGCCAGCGTGGAAGAACGATAAAATCAAGGTGACGCTCGCGACGCCTGTGTTGGTCGGCGGCCATCTCTACGGTCTGGGCACAGGCGGCAATAAAACCGAGTTTGTCTGCGTGGATTTCAAGACTGGAGAGCAGAAGTGGAGCCAACCCGGCTTCGGCGACTACGCAGCGGTCATCGCCGCCGGCGACAACCTGCTGGTACAGGACATGACCGGCACGTTGCTGCTGCTCAAGGCCAACCCGGCGAAGTTCGAAGAACTGGGCCGCGCGCAGGTCTGTGGCAACACTTGGAGCCACCCAGCTATCGCCGACGGGAAGATCTACCAGCGCGATAAGAAGCAGCTCTTCGCGTTGGAGTTGACGAAGTAAATCGCTGCTGCTTTAGCCAAGCGGCCTCACTTCGGCAGCCACTTTTCCCAGTTCTTCGCGAAGGCATCCACGTTGGCCTTGGTCACCGGCACGAGCGGGCTGATTACGTGGACGGCAGAGGGGTTTTTCTTGAAGTGGATTTTGTCCAGCAATAGTGCGACGGACTGCCAGCCCCATTCATAAACCTGCTGGGCGAGAAGAATCTGCACATGGCCACTGCGGAGGTATTGCAGCATCGGGGGGAGCGCATCCACGGAGACGGCCTTGACGCTGCCGGGCGGCCACTTGAGTGCGTTGTCGGTGAAGAGCGGCCAGCCGCCGATGAACGCCCAGCCGGTGATGTCCGGGTTCGCCTGCATGACTTGCTCGACCTTCGCGGCGGCGTCCTGCGGCGTCTCCTTGTGGTAGTAAGTCTCCTTGATGCGGATGCCGGCGAAGGCCTTCGCGCTGTTGCGGACGCCTTGCGCGCGCTTCTGGAGGTTCGGCGCATTCTGATTGCCAGCGAGGATGGCCACGACACCTTTGCCGCCCATCGCCTTGCCCAACTCCGCCATGACTTGCTCGCCGCACTTGATGTCGTCCACGCCAAAGGTCGCGAACCGCTTCGAGCGGGGGGCGTCGGAGTCGAAGGTCATCACTGGCACACCGCTGGTGACGGCCTTGTTGATGGCGTCCGTGAGCTTATTGGCATCCGAGCAACTGACCGAGATACCGTCCGCGCCGGCGAGCACGAGCTGCTCGACGTTCTCGGCCTGTTTCTGCGCGTCCTCCTCGTTGGGCGTGCGCCAATCGATCTTTATGGCGAGGCCGTGCTTCGCTCCCAACTCCTTCGCCGCGTCCACCGCCCCGACGCGCGCAGCTTGGAAGACTGGGTTGCCCTGCGACTTGGCGACGAGCCCAAAAGTGTAAGACTTCTTGGTCTGGGCAAACGCAGGGAGGACAGCGGCGGCGGATGCAGAGGCGACGAGGAATTGGCGGCGGTTCATAAGTACGGAGCCTAGCCAAACACCCATCGCCGAACAAGCACCGATGCGGTTAAGCGCGGTTGACCCGGCGGCGCGGGCCCAGGGAAGCAGATTAGTATGAGTGCGATTATTCCTCTGGACGCACCGCCTGCGAGCCGTTAGACACTCCCTACGTCGCTGGAAACGGCCGCGCTTGTTGTTTGTCTGCACAAGCAAGACCAGTTAGCGCGGATGCTTTTAACACGGGGCTTGACGCCCTCTGGCACGTGGCCTAGAGAAAACCAAACTAAACGAATACATCATGGCTGCTGACAAACCGATTGATCAAAAGGTCAAAGACATCGTCGTCGAACAACTCGGGGTCAAAGCTGACCAAGTCGTGCCGGAGGCGAAGTTCATCGAGGACCTCGGTGCCGACTCGCTCGACACCGTCGAACTGATCATGGCCTTGGAGGAGGAGTTTGGCATCGAAGTCCCCGACGAGGAGGCTGAGAAACTCGTTAGCGTCGGCGATGTCATCCGCTACATCGAGGAGAACAAGAAGTAGGCGGTGCCGCTTTTTGGGGGCAGCCGGGCTGATTACCGCGCTGCCCCTTTTCTTTTATGGCAAGTAACGGGTCAGATCGCAGAGTTGTCATCACGGGCCTTGGCACGGTCACCGCGCTGGGTCATGACATTGACACGTTCTGGAGTAACATCATCGCCGGCCAATGCGGTGTTGACCGCATAACGGCCTTCGACCCAACGGCCTACGACTGCCAGATCGCCGCCGAAGTGAAGGGCTTCGACCCCGTCCCCGCCTTCCCATCGCCCAAAGAAGTTCGCCGCACGGACCGCTTCGCACAGCTCGGCATCTATGCCGGCTGGCGCGCATTGCAAGACTCTGGCATGGATCTGGAGAAGCTCGACCGCGACCAGATCGGCGCGTTCATCGGCTCTGGCATCGGCGGCTTGCGCACGCACGACGAGCAACATTCCGTGTTGTTAAACAAGGGTCCTGGCCGCATCTCGCCCTTCCTTATCCCGATGATGATTCTGAATATGGCCTCCGGCGTATTCAGCATGTATTACAAGCTACGCGGTCCTAACGTCGCCACTTGCTCCGCCTGCGCCACCAGCACGCACGCGCTGGGTGAAGCTTGGCGCACCATCAAAATGGGCGATGCCAACGCCATCTTTGCTGGCGGCACCGAGGCCGCCGTCACGGAGATGGGCATCGGCGGCTTCGCCGCAATGAAGGCCCTTTCCACGCGCAACGCCGAACCCAAGCGGGCCTCCCGCCCTTTCGATAAAGACCGCGATGGCTTTGTCATGGGGGAAGGCGCGGCCGTGCTCGTCGTAGAAGAACTTCAACACGCCAAAGCCCGTGGCGCGCGCATCTACTGCGAGCTCGTCGGCTACGGCAACACCGCTGACGCCAACCACCTCACTGCCCCCGCCCCCGAAGGTGAAGGCGCAGCCCGCTGCATGAAGATGGCTCTCCGTAGCGCCGGCCTCCGGCCAGAGGACATTTCTTACATCAACGCCCACGGCACCAGCACGCCGCAGGGCGACGTCTGCGAAACTCAGGCCATCAAGGGCGTCTTTGGCGACCATGCGCGGCAACTTGCCATTAGCTCCACCAAGGGCGCGACCGGCCACCTGCTCGGCGCGGCGGGCGCGGCGGAAATGGCCCTGTGCGCCAAGGCGCTCCAGACCCAGATAGCCCCGCCTACCCTTAACCTCGACAACCCCGACCCGCAGTGCGACCTCGACTACGTGCCGCACACCGCGCGGGCGATGAAGATCGAGGCAATCGCGAACAACTCCTTTGGCTTCGGTGGCCACAATGCCACGGTGATCGCCAAGCGGTTTACGGGCTGAGGCCGGCGGCGGCCGGTGGTTGCTCAGAGCTTCACAGTTTTTCCCGTGGCCGCTGACTGATCCGCCGCAAAGATCACCCGATGGCTTGCTGCCGCGTCCGCGAGACTGGTAAGCGCCATCTCTTTGCCCGCGTCCAGTGCGTCGAAGAACGCCTGAAACTGAGACGTGTAGGGATGGTCGCTCACGTCGCCGGAATCGAGCATCTTCATTGAAAGCTGGCTCCACTTGGCCTTGTTGGCGCCGAGCTTCATCGAGTGGAACTTATCGTCCAGCAGGCTGCCCTCGCTGCCGACTAAGTGCGTGTGGAAGTAATAGGGTTGCAGGCAGTCTACTACCGCGGCGCACTTGCCCACCGCCCCGTTCTTAAACTTCACAAGGGTGACGCTGGTGGTTGTGTATTCGTAGGGCGCAAAAATTTTGCTGGCCGAGCGCGTGTCATAGCTGGTGACCTCCTTGACCTCGCTGCCCATGCAGAGCAGCAGGGCATCGAGCGCATGGCAGCCAGCCGTAAGCAGGGCACTACCGCCATCTTTCTTGAAGGTATTCCACCGGAATTGCCCATACCACGGACCTATGCCGTGATAGTAATCCACCTCGCCGTAATGCAATTTGCCGAGCAAACCCTGATCAATGATCGCCTTGGTCGCTTGGAACTGGCTGCTATAACGACACTCGAAGCAGACGCAGGACTTCACGCCTGCCTTCTTCACAGCGACCAACATCGCGTCCACGTCCTTTTGTGACATCGCCAACGGCTTTTCAACGATGATGTGCTTGCCAGCCCGGGCAGCGGCGATGACGTGCTTGGCATGCAGGCTGGGCATGGAGCAGACCGAGACGGCATCGAGGCTCGGATCAGCGAGCATCGCGTCCACGTCGTTGTAGGTGGTGATGGGCGATCCGTATTGCGCGGAGAGCTTCGCGCCAGACTGCGGGCGTGAGGAGCAGACGGCCGTAACTTGCGCCTGCGTGGTGGCGTTAAGGGCAGGAATGTGGGCAGTGGCGACCCAGCCGTAACCAATGACTCCGACATTGTATTTCTTGCTCATAGGAAAGCGTGTGTGTAGGTGGTATTCGTGACGCGAGGGATGCCAAAGGTTTTTCTCGAAGATGTCAAACCTCGGTTCCGCGCCGTCGGAGCCTTCAGGTAAGATTCTGATTTCCCTTCGAAACAGGAACCATCACTCTCTACCAATAGATTGCCGCCTGTAGTAATGCGGCTAAAAGCCAGTGCCTTTATGGGCGCTGTGCGGAAACCAGATATGCAAAACAACGTGACGGTGGTGTGTGGCGGTGGCGGCTTCATCGGCGGCCACTTGGTGGCGGACTTGCGGCGACAGGGCATTGGCCCCATCCGCAGCGTGGATCAAAAACCCTTCGACGGCTGGTATCAGAAGTTCGACGGCGTGGAGAACCTCGTCCTCGACCTTCAAGACAAGGCCGCCTGCGAGCGTGCGACGCGAGGCGCGGCCGTGGTGTATAACCTAGCTGCCGACATGGGCGGCATGGGCTTCATCGAAAATAACAAGGCGCTTTGCATGCTTTCGGTGCTCATCAACACCCACCTGCTTATGGCCGCCAAGGCCGCCGGGGTGGACCGCTTTTTTTATGCGTCCTCCGCGTGCGTCTACAACGGCGATAAGCAAAAGGATCCCACGATCACCGGCCTAGCCGAAGCGGATGCTTATCCCGCGCTACCCGAGGATGGCTACGGTTGGGAAAAACTCTTTAGCGAACGGATGTGCCGCCACTTCCGCGAGGACTTCGGCCTCAAGACCCGTGTCGCGCGCTACCACAATGTCTATGGCCCCGAAGGCACCTGGGACGGCGGTCGCGAGAAGGCTCCCGCCGCCGTGTGCCGCAAGGTCATCGCCGCCAAGCTCTCAGGGAAACATGAGCTCGAAATCTGGGGCGACGGTAACCAAACTCGCTCGTTCATGTATGTGGACGACTGCCTTAAGGGGACGCAGATGCTCACGCACAGCGATTACGTCGAGCCGATCAACATCGGCAGCGCCGAGAAGGTCAGCATCAACCAGCTTGTGGACATTGTTGAATCCATCGCCGGCCTGAAGCTCAAGCGCAACTACAAGCTTGATGCCCCAAAGGGCGTCAACGGCCGCAACTCCGACAACACGCTCATACAGAGAGTTTTTGGCTGGGAGCCGTCCATCCCGCTGCGCACCGGCATGGAGAAGACCTATGCTTGGATTTACGACCAGATGGTCTCCCAAGCAAAGTCAAAGTGAACCGCCGCTGACGCCGGGGCTTTCCACAAACGGCCTGACTTACTAGCATAGGCGCGTCTCTGTTGGCCGATGCGCATCCTGCTACTCAACCAGTGCTTCCACCCAGACGTGGCATCCACGGCGCAGCACTTGTCGGACTTCGGCGTCGGGCTGGCCGAGCGCGGTCATCAGGTCACGGCCATCGCCAGCCGCCGTGCCTATGACCGGCCGGAGCAGCGCTTCCCCGCGCGCGAAACCTGGAAGGAAATTGAAATCTGTCGCCTCGCCTCGACCGGCTTTGGCAAGGGCGCGAAGTGGAAACGCGCGGCGGACTTCGGCTCGTTCAGCGCGGCCTGCACGTTGCGCCTGCTGGTGGCAGACCGCTACGACGCGGTCGTAGCGCTGACCTCGCCACCGCTCGTCTCGTATCTTGCCGCATGGTTTTGCCGGCTGCGCGGGGCGAAGCTGTTTTACTGGGTGATGGACCTGAACCCAGACGAGGCACTCGCTGCCGGCTGGCTGCGCGAAGGCGGCCTGCCGATGCGCGCGCTCGAAATCATGTCACGGTTCAGCCTGCATCAGTCGCACCGCATCATCGCGCTGGACCGTTTCATGCGCGACCGAATTGTCGCAAAGGGTATTCCCGCCGAACGCGTCGCCGTTATTCCGCCGTGGGCGCATGATGAAGCCGTCCGCTTCGACCCCGAGGGTCGCGCAAAATTTCGCACCCAGCACGGGCTGACGGACAAGTTCGTCGTGATGTACTCCGGCAACCACAGCCCGGTGCATCCGCTCACCACGTTGCTGGAGGCCGCGCGCAGACTAGCGGACGACCCGCGCTTTATCTTCTGCTTTGTCGGTGGCGGCAGCGAACATCCGCGCGTGCAGAAGTTTGCCGGGCAGTACAGCTTGAAAAACATCCTCTGCCTGCCCTACCAGCCGCTCGCTGAACTCGCTGGCTCACTCTCGGCCGCTGACTTGCACGCGGTCGTACTCGGCGACCCGTTTGTCGGGATGATCCATCCCTGCAAGATTTACAATATTCTCACCGTCGGTGCGCCGTTACTCTATGTTGGTCCAGAGCCAAGCCATCTCGCGGACATTCTCGCGGGCATGGAGGGCTCGCCGCACACAGCGCGGGTGGCGCATGGAAAACCGGAAGACGCGGTGACGCAGATCAGGCGCATCGCCGCGCTCGGCACGCGCGGGGATAAGGAACTGTTCAAGCGCGCAGCGGCGAAGTTCTCTGTTCACACCCTGCGTCCACAACAAGTGAAGCTGCTGGAAGACAGCTTCGCGACGCCGACCTGAATTAGACGCCCCGGTTTCTGCGAGGTCTTGGACTACCCCATCTCTGGGGCGCTTTTCGACGTGCGCTCACTTGACGCCTAATACCGGCGCACGCACTGCCTTCCCGGGCAACGCATCGGGCTGCAAAGCACCGTTCCGCACCACAAGGACGCCGCTCACCAGTACGTCGCGGATGCCCTCGGACGGCAGGTCTGGCTGTTCGTAGGTTGCACGGTCGCGCACTTTGGCGGCATCAAAGACGACGAGATCCGCGTCTGCGCCCACGCGCACGCGGCCCTTGTTCTTCATCGCAGGGATACGTTCCTCAAGCCGGCGCGCGGGCATCAGTGAGAGTTTCTCCACCGCCTGCATTAGCGTAAGCGCCTGGGTCTCGCGGACATAATGACCCAGGATGCGCGCACTCGTGCCAGCGTGGCGCGGATGACCACGGATACCGTCGCTAGCAATCATCGCCAGGGGATTCACCACTGCATCGCGCACGACAGATTCGGGGTTCGAGTGGATGATGACCATGCCGCCGGACGCGCGGAACTTCGCAAAAGTTGCGGCCGTCAAGCGCTCGCCAGTCGCAGGCCATTGCAAGTCGCTGAAGGTAATGCCCGCACGCTGCTGCCAGCCGGTATCAAAAATGGCCGAGCGAATGTCCGTCATCCCGGCGGTGTAAGGATAACACTCGACACTCACGTCGAGGCCGCGCGCTCGAGCGGCGGTGATGAGTTCTAGCGCCCGGGTGGTGTGCCGATTCGCCGTGCTCTGGACATGGCAGACGTGCGCAGGCGCCCCTGTTACAGCGGTGGCGGCAATGAGTTCCTCAAGGGACGAATATACATTGTGCGGGCCGGCTTCACCTTTGGCACGGATGTGGACCGAGCACACGGCGCGGAACTTCGCAGCGGCACGGAACATTTCCAGGATTTCCCACTGTGTCGCACTGGGCGTGTATTGGATGCCAAAACCTACGGCCACCGCGCCGCGTTCAAGCCCGCGCTCTACGAGACGGCGCAAGTCCGCAAGCTGCGCGTCACTCACGTGGTTTGTGGCCGTCACCGAATTCGCGCCGGGCAGGAAGCTCGGCCGGTCCCCCAGTACAAGCATTCGGCACGGAATGTGGCCAACGCTGACGCCATGATGGATGAGCGTTTTGCCTGCGCGCGCGGCATACCACGCATCCACGTCCGCCGTGCCAACCTCGAGCTCGAACGCCGACGTCACGCCATCCTGCACCTTGAGGTGGTAATCCTCTGGCCGGTGAGCGTGTTGGTGCAGATCAATGAAACCGGGCGCAACGACGAGCCCGGTGGCGTCTATCACTGCACGCCCAAGCAACGAGGTTGCCGACACGGAGCGAATCACGCCCTCACGGATGCCGACGTGGCGAACGGCGTCGAGTTTGGATTCGGGGTCAAAGACCCGGCCATTGGCAAGAACGAGGTCGAAGTCTTGGGCGGGGGCAAGACCGGCCAGAAGGAGCAAGGTGAAACGTAAAAGATGGAACGCAAGCTGACGCACGGAGCCTCTGGGCTTCATCGCTGCGTACTGTCGACTCATACCCATGACCTATTAAGTTTCACAAACCAGCCGGTGACACGCCCACGGCCACGATGCTGCATGCCTGCACCACATTTAATCCGAGCCGCTCCGCTTCAGCGAGCACTTCGGGTGACTCGGTGCCGGGATTGAGCCACAACTCGTCGCAGCCTTTCGCGGCGATAGCTGGGAGCACCTTGAGCACAACCGGCGGCGGGAGATAAACACTCACTAAGTTAGGCCGACCCGGCACATCCGCAATGCTCGCGAACGCAGGCGTGCCCTCGACTGCCGGCTCCTTCGGATTCACCGGCCAAACGGTGAAACCACGCTGCGCATAGGCGCGCACGGCCTTGTTGCCAAACTTACTGCGGTCGGTAGAAGCCCCAATAACGGCGACAGATTTCATGGCGCGATTATCGCGTGGAAACAGTGGAGCGCAACCCCACGAAAAACCGGTTGCCGCAGCTCTTAGCCATTGGCGGCTTCTTTGCGCCTAGTTCGGTCCGTAGCTGAAGTCGTCAAAGAGGGTCTCGCTATCGGCCTTGGTCCACAGGCCGACCCGACCGGCCTCAGCGTGGGTCGCGTCCTCAGCCTCAAACAACAATCGACCGTTGAAGACAACCTTGAACCGGCTGCCCGTAAACTCGACTCGCAGCGTGTGCCACTGACCGGCCGCCACCGGGAGGTTTATGCCTTTGAATTGCGTGCGCTTGCCATCAAGGAAATGGTAAATTCGGACGTTGCCCTCGAGGGCGTTGGCGCGCGCGATATAATAGTTCCGGGCATCCTTCACGCGCCAGACCACGCCGCCGGCCTGATCGTCCTCGCCCTTGACCGGCTTGAACTTCACTTCCACGAAACCGTCCCGTGGCGCAATCCCATCCTTGAGCGCGAGCGGGTAATCGGCCGTGCCAGACTGCCGCAGCACGTGAGGTCCGCTCGGGGCAGAGGCGTCCGCCACCACGGCCCAAACGGGCTTACCCCCGCCCGTTTGCGCGCTGGTCCAGCCCGCCGGCAGCGCACCCGGCTTGGCTTGGTCAAAGTTTTCCCGCTCGGCGGCCGGAAGCCCCATGGCGATTCCCACCACGCCCAACCACAATAAGAAAAGTTTCATGCGCCAAAACTAGGAGCCGCGGCGCATAGCTCCCAGCAAAATCCACCCCGTCACGCCCGCGGGCCATACACGCTGCCGAGCACTACGTCGCGGGCCTTCCAAACCAAGGACATTGTCACGGATACGGGCACCAACACCAATATCACAACCATCGCGAAACGGATGCGCGCGACCGAACCGAAGTCCAACGCTTCGAGGACGGGCTGAGGGAGCTGATTGAGCCGCGCCAACAGGTACCAGCCGCCGACGAGGACAACACCCACCAGCATCAGCGTCAGGTTAAGCCGCGTGAAGAAGCGTGTGTCCTCGCGCAGTGGCTCGTCCGGCAGCAGCGCGACCAAGCGTTGCAAAACTTGATTTAGCTGGAGCAGGAACAGCACGGCTGTAACTGCCAACGTAATTATGGCTTGAAAGTAATATGTCTCCGTTGGCACGCGGCTCCAAAAATACACGAAAGGCGACAGACCGAAATTGGCCAAAGCCAGCAATTGCGCGCGCTCGAGTGCTGCCTGCCACGTGCGCTCCTGTGGCTGGAACCGCGCCATTTCGAAGACGCCCAGCAACAACAACCCCGTAGCGATCAGCGGCGGCGCACATCCCAGCGTTCGGGGAAACTCTGCCACCGCCATCAGTACGCATATCAGCAGCGTGCTGGGCAGGCCCCAGAAAATCGCGGTCAGTCCCCGAACCAAGCGGCGGAGTGAGGGCAAGAGATCGGCATTCATGGAATGCCCAACTAACGCCCAATTAGGAACACCCAAAGGACCGCATCGGTGCAAGCCCGGGACGTTGGAAATTCTTTTTCCATCGAGAATTTGGCCTCGTCCATTCCGCCGTTGCCCCGTGGCTCAGAAGGTGAGGTAAGTGTATTCCTTCAATCCGCGCTCATAGTCGTCCAGTAGCCGCATGCCTTCGCTAGGCTTCATGCGGTCAGACTTGATGGCTTCATCTACCTGCGCCTTCATCAGGCGCTTAATTTCGTTCTCGTCATATTGCACGGCAGCGAGCGTCTGGACGATGGTGTTGCCCTCGATGATTTCCTCGATGTAATAGCCAGTTGGCTCGTCAGGCTCGAGGAAAACGTGAACTTCGTTCACCCGGCCAAACAGGTTGTGCAAATCGCCCATGATGTCCTGATAAGCCCCCATCAGGAAGAAACCGAGATAGTAAGGCTCTGACTGGCCGTTGCCGTTGGTGGAGAGTTCATGCAGCGGCAGCGTGTCGCGCACGTCCCGCAGGTCCACAAACTTGTTGATACAACCATCAGAGTCGCAAGTGATGTCTACCAGCGTGCCCTCCTTGCTTGGGCGTTGGTTTAACCGCGCGATGGGCATGATGGGGAAGAGCTGGCCCAGCGCCCAGTGGTCGAGTAGCGACTGAAAGACGGAGAAGTTGCAAAGATATTGGTCACCGAGCAGGTCTTCGAGTTTACGAATTTCCTCTGGCACGTAGGCTTGCCCTTGGAAGCTGGCGACGACCGCACGGCTGATTTCCCAATAGAGTGTCTCAATCTTCGCCTTGTCCTGCAGTTCCAGCAGTCCGAGCGTAAACATCTGGTGCGCGTCCTCCTTACGCTCTTCGGCGTCATGGTAGGCCTCAAGCTTGTTCAGCTTGGCGAGGTTTTTCTTTATGTCGAGCAACTCGCGGACGAGCGCATGCTCATTGTCCCCGAAGGTTAACGCATCGCCACCCTTGGTCTTGGCAATGGAGCCGAACACCTCAACGAGCAGCACAGAATGGTAGGCCACGATGCCACGGCCACTTTCGCTGACAATGTTCGGGTGCGGCACCTTCTCCGCATTGCATACGTCACCGATGTAATAAACGATATCATTGGCATATTCCTGGAGCGAGTAGTTCGTCGAGGAGTCGAAGGCACTGCGCGAGCCGTCGTAGTCCACGCCTAGCCCACCGCCTACGTCCATGAACTCGATGCCAAAGCCCATCTTGTGCAGCTTCGCGTAGAAGCGCGACGCCTCCTGCACGGCCTTCTTCACCGTGAGAATATCTGGTACCTGCGAGCCAATGTGAAAGTGCAGCAGCTTGAAGCAATGTTCCAGCTTCTCCGCGCGCAACAATTCTGTGGCTGCGAGCAACTCGGCCGTGCTTAAACCAAACTTTGCGTTCTCACCGCCGCTCTCGGCCCACTTGCCCGCGCCCTTGCTGGCGAGGCGCGCGCGGATGCCTATGAGCGGTTCGACGCCGACCTGGCGCGACACCGCGATGATCTGCTTCAACTCCTCAAGTTTCTCAACAACCATGATGACCCGCTTGCCCAGCTTAGTCCCCATCAACGCCATGCGGATAAACTGAGCATCCTTGTAGCCATTACAGATGATGAGCGCGCCGGCGTGGTTTTGTAGCGCGAGGCCGGCAAAAAGCTCTGGTTTACTTCCGACCTCGAGACCGAAGTTGAACGGCCGGCCCGCGTCGAGGATTTCTTCCACCACCTCGCGGAGCTGATTGACCTTGATGGGAAACACACCGCGATACTCGGCCGTGTAATTAAACTCCGCGATGGCATTGCGGAACGCCTTGTTGATGGCCTCGACACGGTGACGGAGAATGTCTTGGAAGCGAATGAGCACCGGGAACCTCAGCCCACGCCCGCGCGCCTCCTCAGCGATATCCGTGAGATCCACGCTCACGCCGGCGTCTTGCAACGGTCGGGCTACGACATGCCCGGCATCATTGATGTCAAAATAGCGCGCGCCCCAGCGGTCGATGTTGTAGCGGGTGCGGGCGTCCTGAATGGTCCAACCTCTGTTGGCGGCGGCGGGTTCGCTCATTTCACGCAGTCAATACGAATGCACTATAGGAACGCCTTACACGAATGCAATAGGCACGTAATGAATCATGAGCCTTCTTGCGTGCCTCGTCACTCGCCCGCGCGGGCAGATGCCGGAGATTAGGGGCGAGCAGCGAGCCAAGCGGCCGGACAAAGCTTGCGCCGCTATGGCGGGCTTCCCTACAGTCCGTGCGCTCCGAGGGCGGAGTCGCCAAGTGGTAAGGCAGGGCTCTGCAAAAGCCCCATTCGTCGGTTCGATTCCGACCTCCGCCTCCAATCTTCATATTCCCTGATATGGATGAGGCTTTTTAAGCATTTCACCGCGTTTGTAATGGCTCGCTGCTAACACCTACTGCTAACACCCGCCCAGCCCGAGGGCGCCGATGCTGAGAAAATCGCGACAATCCATTTGATCGCAGGTGCGAGTAGTTTGCAGGGAACAAATGGTTAACAGCGCTGTGTCTTCCACCGTTTCCGGATTGGAACATCTTTCAACGACCCAGACGGCGCGCAAGGTTGGAACATGCGCCGCCCCGGCGGGCTGTCCTTGGGAATCCCGTGTTTCCCCAGCAACCGGCCCACCCGCAACCACGGGGCCGCCGTCCAGCGCTCTTGAGATACTCCGGGTAACTGCTCAATGCGTAAGACTTCAACGACTGATAGGAAATTGCTTTGAGCGGGATCCTCCCGGTTCTGGCCAATGAGATTGAAGTGCTCGCGCGGGGTGCCGATGGCGTGGAGGATTGTGTTGTAGAGCGCGTTGATCGTCGGGCCGGAAGAGGCCGATTCCACCGGGTTATTCCGGGTCTCGGGGCACAGTGGGGCCTTCGTCCACGTCCTCGGCGAGCTAACTGGATTCTTTCTCGCCTGCTCTCACCAATATAGAGCCTATTACACCAGCGACAATAGGCGACCAACTCACACCAGTTAGGTCGTAGCCGAAGAACATCCCAGCGAAGTCAATTACGGCAAACGCATAGCATAGATAACCTAGAACCTTCATTCAAGTCTCCTTTCTTCCTGATAGGAAATTGCTTTGACGCTGCGCGCTTCAGGGAGAATTGCTTTTGCGTCGGGTTCATTGGCTGTGATTTTGCGCCTTCACGGATCGTTGGCAAGCATCGTTTTCGTGACTTTTGCAAACTGATAGGAAATTGCTTTTTTGACGCTGCGCGGTTCATTTACGGAGTGAACTCGCGCAGACCAGCCTTCTTTGCGGCCCCGCCCGGTCAATGATTGAAGCGGAATTCTGG
>VHDH01000018.1 GCA_016871445.1 Verrucomicrobiota bacterium
CGTAACACGGCTGACCTCAGCTTTTCCGCCGAGCCCACAACCAAAATTACCGCCACACGTCTCACCGTGCGCGGCACTGCCAACGTCAACGGTGAGCCGATCACACGCACTGCCACGCTGCCTTCACGGCGCGGTGAGTTAGCGGTGGATTCGGTGCTGCTTGCGGTCGCGCTGCCCACGCCCTTCAAGTTCACCAGCGAATTCCTCATGAACATCGTGCCGCGCGGCTCGACGTATCGGCGGCCCTATCAGCTGGAACGCGGTGGCTTCACCGGGCCACTCATCGCGAAATTGGCCGACCGCCAGGGCCGGCATTTGCAAGGCGTGACCGCGCCGCCCGTGGAGATTTCCCCTGGCGAGGATCACTTCGAATTCGAAGTCAATTTTCCGCCGGGCATGGAACTGGGCCGCACAAGCCGCACTCAGGTCATGCTCCTAGGCAAGCTGCGCGACCACGATGGCTCCGACCATATTGTCAGCTACACGCAGAACGAGCAGAACGACCAAGTCATTGTGATTACACAGGCAGGCATGCTGGAGCTGGAACTCGACGCCACATCCGTGCGCGTCCAGCTGGGCGGCACAGTGAAAGTGCCGTTCCGCCTGCGTCGCGACAAATCCCTCATCACCGAAGCAGTGCGCGTGGAATTGCACCCGCCGCCACACTTTAAGGGACTGCGCGCCGCGCCGGTCAACCTGCCCGCCGGCAGTGACCGGGGCGTCTTGGAGATCCGTTTTGACGCAACCCTTAGCGCATTCAACTTACCCTGTCCCATCCGTGCCACGACGCTCGATGCCAAGGCCCCACACACCGCCGAGGCGTTCATTGAGTTCGTGAAGCCAGCCGTTACCAGCAGCACCGCGCGCGAATGAGTGCTGAGCCACCGGTTCCCCAGCGCCCGCTGGGCCGCACTGGGCTCACCATTCCCGCGCTGGCTTTCGGAGCTGGCCCGGTTTCCGCGCTGATGACCGATGCGTGAGCGTCAAAAGGGCGCGATTTACAGAGCTTGTAGGCCGCACTCCATCATTCCGGCACCAAAGCTGCATTCACCGCCGCCATCAGTGCGTTCACGCGGGTCGCGAGTGGAAAGTCTGACGGCGCTTCGAGCGTGTAGCTGAGGCGAGTCTTGTGTTGCAGGAGCCAGAACGCCTCCGGCCACTGTGGGCGCGAGTCTGGGTCGTGGCTGGGATGGATAATGCCGCCAAGCGCCGGCCGGCCTTCAATCACTTCCGCGAGATCAATCGGACACCGTTGCGCTACCGCTTTGATCATGCATGGGGCCAACGAGGGCCAACCATCAGGATTCAGCTCATAGAGATAAAATCCGTTCGCTTCCCAATCCTCATGCAGGCAAAAAACGAGGTCGAAGGGCGGCTGTTGCGCAAGCCAGGCGACGTGGGCGCGCGTCTCAGCCGTCTCAAAGTGCTTGTAGTCGCGGTTCAGATCCTTGCCGTACTGGTTCTCGCGGCGGTTCTGCGTAAAGCCCGTCGGGTTTAGACAGGGGCATACAAAGAGGTTCGCTTCGGCGGGCCAAAGGTTTTCCTCCAAGAGCCGCGAGATGGCGAGTGGCCCCGCTGGTTCGTCCCCGTGGATGCCCGTGGAGAGATAAACGTTTCGCCGGGCGCCAGCCGCATCTCGACGGAAGGTCAGCAGTTCACGGCCAGCTTCAAAGGGTAACGCCGCTACCTGCCAGCCGTGCCGCTGGGCGGCGCACGTGGCGGCGCGTGTGACTTGGTGGATGTCTATCCGCTCGCCGTGGTAGCCGCCGTGGTTTTTTCCAAGCCGTTGCATCGCGCGCCGGAACGGTAGCGGGCCATGTCGGTGGAGGGAAGATCGGGTGACGCAACTCGCCTGGCACGGTCCTCGGACGAGACCGTCCGCGCGGAGCTTTGTAATCTCTGCTGCCCCAAGTAAGATTCCCCCATGCATCAGCCTGCCTCCCGCCGCCAATTCCTCGCCGCCGGTTCCGCCGCCTCGCTGGCCGCGCCGGCGATGCTCCGCGCCGCCACGCGCAGCGACAAACTCCGGATCGCCACCTCTGCGAAGAACTCCACGTCACGCCCGAACATGTGCTGGCGGTGGGCGACAGCGAGAATGACATCTGTGCGCTGCGTGGCGCGGGCAACTCCGTGGCCTTCCAGCCCAAAACCCGCGCCGTGCGCGACGCCGCCAAGCACACACTCGAGTCCGACCTGCGCAGCATCCTGAAACTATTAGGCGAACCGGTCCCCGCGCTGCCCGAAATCCGGCCCCACGACGCCACCGGCAAACCCGGCTAAGTCGTCCGGGTAATCTCCACCGTTTTGGAGCCGCGCCCGGTGGGAAACGCGCGGACATTGCTTGAGCCAATGTCCGGGTTGATGGAAGCTCGCCTCATGCAACGCCAATTCTCCAAGGCCTTCACGCTCCTCGAGTTGCTCGTCGTCGTAGCCATCATCGCCGTGCTCGCCGGCCTCATCCTCCCCGCCCTCGCGCGGGGCAAGAAGCTCGCCCGCGCCGCGCAATGCGCCTCCAACGAGCGCCAGATCGCCCTCGCCTGCCAGCTCTACGCCGACACCCATGACGGTGTGTCCGTCCCCGGCCGCATGGCGCGCTTCGGCGTGAACAGCGACCCCCGCAACCTTTACGAAGTGGGCAACGGCCAGCACTTCCGCCCCCGGTGGTTTGTCACCCTTGGCTCCGCCAGCAAAGTCTGCGCGTTCAACACGCCCTCCACCGACCCCGCCGAGGACAACCTCAAACTCGTGGATAACAAACTCTTCCTCTGCCCCAGCGCCCCCGAACGCGTCAACAACCGCGACCTCGGCTATGGCTACAACTTCACGTTTCTCGGCAATAGCCGCCTCCGCGCCTCGGGCAGTTTCATCCAATTCCCCGTCCGCGTGGACACCCTCGCCGCCAGCCGCACCGTCCTCGTGGCCGACTCACTGGGCACAGCCGCGGGCAAACCCGCCGCCGCCCGCACTCCGTATGACCCAGATGGCAGCGTGGACCGCTCCCGGCTCGGTTACCACGCCTGGGCCCTTGACCCGCCGCGCCTCATTCCCGGCGTCTCCGACTTCTGCGACGACGCCAACCGCGTCCCGCAGCACCGTGGCGGCGTGGATGCCCGCCATGACATCTACGCGAACACCGTCTTCCTCGATGGGCACGTCGAGAAGCTCAAGCCGGAAAAACTTGGCTACGTCGTGAACCCGGACGGCAGCTTCGGCGTCTCTGCGCCCGCCTCCAACGCGCAATTCTCCGGCACCGGGCAAGACAGCGATCCGCCGCCCATTCTCTAAGAGCAGCCAGACCGGCCTGCCACACCCACGCGCCCACGCAACTAAGTCGTCCGGGTAATCTTCACCGTGTTCGACCCCCGCTCATTTCCCGTCGTCGTCATCACATAGACCTTGAACACGCTCACGGCCCCCACTGCGCCCAACCCCTGCGCCGTGAAGAACTCCCGCGGGGCTGCCGGGGCAATCGTGCCCAGCACAATCTCAATCGCACTGTCATACGTCGTGCCCGGACTCCAGCGCACCTCGTATTCCGCCAAGTCCGGCGCCGTCGAGGCATCCCAAGTGATTTTGCCCTGCGTCGTAGGCGCGTTCCAAATGCCGTTGGCCAGCACCGCATCGGGCGTCGAGCTGGGCTCGGGCGTCAGCCTGGGCAGCGACGCCACCAACGGGCTGTTCGCCGCGAAATACGTGGGCAACACCTGCCGATACGATTTGAGCAGGGGATAAATCACGTCCTGAATCGCGTTTCGCTCCGCGAGCTTCAGCGTCACCAGCACCTCCTCCGTGCTCGCCGTGCTGAACTGCGCCTTCAGCGCCGTCAACGCCGTGCCGAAATCCGCAAGCGCATACCCGCCCAGCAGCAACAACGGCGGCGTGAACCCCGGAATGCCCGCCGCCGCGTTAATCTTCGTCCACAACGTGTTGATGTCATCCAGCGGCGGCACGAAATTGCCCTGCCCATCCGTCGGCGTGGGCAACTCCGGCAACGCCTTGGCATACGGCGTCGTGCCGAGCAACGCCCGCACCTTGTCGTTGACTGACCGCCGCGCAGATGCAGGTCATCCTTCTTGGTCACCAAGTCGGCGCGCGCGATTTCCCGGTTGTTGATTTGGCCTTCGACTTCGCTTTGCTTGGTCTGGAGCGCATCCCGCTGCGTGAGCAGGTTCGCGCGCGTCGTGCCGCCCGGCAGCACCAGCGGCCCGCCCGCGCCGAGCGCGGTGTTGGCCGCGTCCCAGTGGGCGAGGAACTCGTTGGTGGTGGGGATGAATGAGGATGGACCATTGATGGGCATAAGCCTGAACGATTTGAGGGTTGATGTTGAACTGCTCCCCCCGAGAGCGACGGTCCGTCCAAACGGAACGTCGTTCCAAAGATTCTCGGGGATTGCTGACAACGTGCGCGCGGACATGCGTTTGTCAAATCGGCGGAAGAAATTCTCTCGCTAGCCGAATTTGCCGTGCGCCCACCCGCCTGAATGGCTACTCACGAACTTGTCCGAAAGGAGCATCCCTACCCCGCCGCCCACCCGCGCGGATGCCGAATCCACCTACGCTGACACCTCACCCCTCGACGCTTGGACCAAACCTAGCCACGCCGACAGCGAGCCATGTCCCGCTGACCTTAGCCCCAGCCACGCTTGCACCAATTTCAGTGACGCTGATGGCGCACATAGCTGCGCTGACGCCAATCACAATGCTAAGGTGGCGCATTTTGGCCGGTTGGCGAAACGCCAACCCCACCCAAAAGTGGTTTTAGCGCTCAGCCCAAGGTTGCCGAGTCAGCGAGGCTACCTTGGGTGCGGGTGGAGATGGTGCACAACCCTGAAGGGGTTGCATCCCGCCGCCTGTTGGGGCCTGCGGTCAGGTTGTGTTGAAGAAACGCGGGGCGCCGCAATCAGTGCAGCAGCCAGAAGAACACGATGGCGACCCCGGTGGGCATTAAGGCACCGAAGAAGAGGCCGAGCGGGCTGATGCCTTCGCCCGCGAACACTTTCGCGTCTTGCAAGATGCCCGCTCCGGCCGGGTTAGGCGCGTTGGCGATGACGGTGAGTCCGCCGCCGGTGACGGAGCCGGCCACGAGCGCGTATTTGAGTTCGTCGGAGATGCCTTCCACCAACGAGCCGAGGTAGGTGAGCGCGGCGTTGTCCGTCACGGCCGTGAGCGCGGTGGCTCCGTAGTAGAGCGCGCTGCCGTTGAGGCTCTGGATGAGCGGTTTCAACCAGTAGGCTTGGAGCGAGCCCAGCGTGACCAGTCCGGCGAGAAAGAAGCCGACGAGCAGGCCTTCGCGGAGTTTGAGTTCGTCCTGATACTCTTTCGTCGCCGTCACCACGCCGAGGAAGAGCACGAAGACGCCGAAGAAAACATCTGGGTGATGTGCGAACGCGACGACGAGGCCGAGGAAGAAGAGGTGCGTGCCGGTGAGCCAGGCGGGCACGCGCTCGCTGGTGTCTGCGCCGCTGTCCACCGCGGCGAGTTCCCGGCGGAACCAAAACGCCATGAGCGCCGTGGAGAGCACGCAACTCGCCGCCGCACGCCAGCCGAAGTGCGTGAACATGTAGGCGGTGTCCCAGTGCCATTTGCTGGCGACCATGAGGACGGGCGGCGCAGCGAAGTGGGTGAGGGTGCCGCCGATGGAGACGTTGACGAAGAGCAGGCCGAGCGTGGCGTAGGCCAGCCGGGAGGAGATGCCGCGGTCGAAGTAACGGCGCTTAAGCACGAGCGCGAGCAGGGTCATGGCGGCGGGTTCCGTGATGAAGGAACCGAGCAGCGGGCCGAGGGCGAGGGCGGCGACGTAGAACGCTGTGCCGGTGGAGAGCGGCAGCAGGCGCGCGGCGAGGCGGATGAGGGTTTCGGCGAGTTGGACCACGGGCCGCGTAGCCGCCACCACCATGACTACGAATACGAATTTGGGTTCTGTGAAGTTCAGCCCCTCGACGTAAGCGACGGCATCTTTCACCGAGCCTTTCAGCACGGCGATGCCGAGGAAGAGCGCCGCTCCCCAAAGACCGAAGACGACTTCCGTTTCGGCAAGGAAGTGCAGGATGTTTTCCGGCACGGAGCCGGGAGGATATTTGCTCGCCCAGTGTGCGAAGCGCTTCACGGCGAAGGTGTGCAGCACCGCGAGCGCGAAAAAGACTGTAGCCAACGTTTCCATTGCGTGAGTGATTCTTACCGTGGCGTGCGCAGTGAAGTCGAGGTTTTCACTGGGAATACACCGCCGCGCGCGGCAACCAAAGCGAGTTTGCTCGGGGCGACGACATAAGTTTAAGCTCTTCGCACGATGTTACGCCATCATACCTGTGGCTTGAATCACACATGCCAGCCTCCGCAAGATGCGGCCTGAGCAGAAAAACTTACGCGAAGCTTTCTCATGACGAACCGCTACTTTTATTTCAGGTTGACCGCGCTCTTGGCCGTGCCGTGGGCGGCGGAGGCAGCCGCACCCCCGACGGCCGCACCAGTGCCGCCCCCAGAACCGTGGTTAACGTTCGGGCTCGACCGGTTTCCGGCGTTACAAGTGGCCCCGTTGGCGGGCATTCCGTTGTGGCAGTTTCTCGCGTCGCTGATTTATGTCTTTCTGGCTTTTTACCTTTCGAAGGGGCTGGACACTTTCATTAACGGGCGGCTCAAAAAGTGGGCAAGCAAGACGGAGACCACGGTGGACGACCTCATCATCGAATTGCTGCGCGGGCCGGTGCGGGTCACGTCGTTTGTCATCCTGCTGCATCTGGGGATGCAAATCTACTCTTGGCCAGAGGGCGTAGCGGCGGTTTTTTCGAAGGGCCTCAAGGTCATCGTGGCTTTATCCATCACTTACGTGCTGCTGAAGCTGGTGGACGTATGGATGGGCTGGTGGCACGAGCGAGCCGCAGGGGACAACGAGCAGTTCGGCAAACAACTGCTGCCGCTGATCGGCAAGAGCCTCAAGGTCTTCGTGGCGATTGTGGCTACGCTGGTCACATCGCAGAACCTGGGCTTCAACGTCACTGGCCTCATTGCTTCCCTGTCCATCGGCGGCCTGGCGGTGGGTTTAGCCGCGCAGGACACCCTTGCCAACCTCTTCGGCGCGGTGGCCATTTTAGTGGACAAGCCATTCAAAGTCGGCGACCGCATCCAACTCGACGCCATTGACGGCACGGTGGAGACCATCGGCTTCCGTAGCACGCGGGTGCGGAACCAGGACGGCTTTCTGGTGGTCATTCCCAACAAAACCATGGGCAACGCTGCCATCACCAACGTGGCGGAGCGCCCGAACATCAAGACCATGATGAACATCGGCGTCACCTACGACACTCCGGCCGAAAAGGTCCAGCGGGCCATGCAGATCATCGAGGAGATTTACAAGCCGCACCCGAAAACCAGCGACCTCATCATCAGCTTCAACAAGTTTGAAAGCTCTTCACTGAACATCTTGGTGGTTCACTGGTGGAACTCCAAGGACTTCAAGGAATACCTGCAGGGCTTTCAGCAGCTGAACCTCGAGCTCAAGCGCCGCTTTGACGCCGAGGGCATTAGCTTCGCCTTCCCCACGCAGACGGTCTATCTCCGGCAGGAATCCGAGTGGCGCATGGCCGCACTCGACGGCACCGCCACCGCCCACCCCAAAACCTGTTGACCCGCACCCAGCTCACCTGATTAGCGCTGGGCGCGGAATCACAACTACGGTATGTTAAAGGTGACCCGCCGGTTGAAACGCAAGTAAGGCGAAACCCATTTGCAACTACCGTTTTGGGGTTGAACTCAACCTGCCGCCGACGCAGCCTCGGCCAGTCATTTCCGGCGCCGCTGTGCATCAAACCAAGGAAGAGCATCGCCTCTACGAAACGCCGCGCGAGCAAGACGCGCCGTGGCGCAAGTGGGGGCCGTATGTCTCAGAGCGTTCGTGGGCTGGGGTGCGTGAAGATTACAGCGCAGACGGTAATGCCTGGGCCTACTTCCCGCACGAGCACGCGCGCTCACGGGCCTACCGCTGGGGGGAGGACGGGCTGGCGGGGATTTGTGATCGCTATCAGGTGATGTGTTTCGCACTGGCGTTGTGGAACGAGCGTGACCCGATTCTTAAGGAGCGTCTCTTCGGACTGACGCCCTACGAGGGTAATCACGGTGAGGATGTGAAGGAGTATTACTTCTACCTCGACTCCACGCCGACGCATTCCTACCTCAAATGGAACTACAAGTACCCGCAGTGCGCCTTCCCCTACCAGCGCCTCATCGAGGAAAACCAGCGGCGCGGGCCAAGGGATCCCGAGTTTGAGCTGCTTGACACCGGCGCGTTCCACGAAGATCGCTACTTCGACGTGTTCGTGGAATACGCCAAGGCGGGCCCGGAGGACATCTGCATCCGCATTGAAGCCATCAACCGCGGTCCCGACCCCGCGCCCATCCGGCTCCTGCCGCACTTATGGTTTCGCAATCGCTGGGCGTGGAGCAACGACACCTATCCCAAACCGCGCATTCGCATCGGTAAAACTTCCCGCACGCATCTCACGCTCGTCGCGGATGATTCTCGCTGTCCTAGCATCGAGCGGCTGCCGTTCGACTACCGGCTCGGCACGTATCAGCTTTACGCACAACTTGGTGGCCGTCCTCTCTTCACGGACAACGAGACGAACGCAGAACTTCTTTTCGGCCCCGGGGCGTCAAATCGCAGCTCCCACGTGAAGGACGCCTTTCATCGCCACCTCATCAATGGCGAGTCGTGCATCAACCCACAACAGGTCGGCACGAAGGCATGTCTTGATTACCGTTTCGAGGTGCCGCCCGGCGAATCCGCCGTCGTGCGTTTACGGCTGATGAATCGTGCGCTGGCGCGGCCGCTCGCCGGAGTTGAAACCACGCTGCAGAATCGCCGTGACGAGGCCGACGAATTTTACCAGTCCATTGCGCCCAAGACCGCCACCGCCGACGAGAAACGCATCCAACGCCAAGCGCTCGCCGGCCTCTTGTGGAGCAAGCAAATTTATCGCTTTGACGTGAGCAAATGGCTGACGGGCGACAACCCCGCCGCCCCGCCGCCAGAGTCACGCGCAAAGATTCGTAACCGTCACTGGCAGCACCTGAACTCCAAGCGCATCATCTCGATGCCGGACAAATGGGAGTATCCCTGGTTTGCCGCGTGGGACCTGGCGTTCCAGGCCGTGCCCTTCGCGCTCGTAGACGCGGAATTTGCCAAGCAGCAACTCTGGCTCCTGCTGTTCGAGCAGTTCCAGCACCCAAACGGGCAGATTCCGGCCTACGAGTGGGAGTTCAGCGACATGAACCCGCCCGTCCACGCGTGGGCCGTGTGGCGGGTCTACAACATGGATCGCGTCCGCCGTGGCAAGGCGGACCGCGATTTCCTCGAACGCTGCTTCCACAAGCTACTGATGAACTTCGCGTGGTGGGTCAACAAGGTAGACCGCGAAGGCAACAACGTCTTCGAGGGCGGCTTCCTCGGTCTGGACAACATCACCGTGTTGGACCGCAGCGAGAAACTACCCGATGGCACAACACTCCAGCAGTCTGACGGCACCGGCTGGATGGGCATGTTCTGCCTGAACATGATGCGCATCGCGCTCGAGCTGGCGAAGGAGAACAAAACCTACGAGGCCACTGCCACCAAGTTCTTCGAGCACTACGTCTATATTGGCTCCGCGATGAAGCACATGGGCGGTGGCGGCTTGGAAATGTGGGATGCGCAGGACGGGTTTTTCTACGACGTGCTCCGGCATCCTGACGGGCGGTACGACAAGTTCCGCGTGCGCTCGCTCGTCGGGCTGATCCCCATGTTCGCCATCGAGCGGCTGGAGGAAAAGTGGCTGGAACCGTTCAAGGAGTTCCGCGCGAACATGAACTGGTTTCTCGAGCACCGCGCCGACCTCGTGCAACGGTGCGTCACCACTTTGGAAGAAAACGGCCAGAAGGTCCACGTCCTCGCCGTGATGAACCCGGAGCAAATTCACCAGCTGTTGCGCGTGATTTGGAACCCCGGCGAGTTTCGCTCACCCTACGGCCTGCGCAGCCTCTCCAAACACCACCAGCAACACCCCTACGTTCTGGACCACCGGAACATCGGCTACGAGCCGGGGGAATCCATTGCTAAGCTCAAGGGCGGCAACTCAAACTGGCGCGGGCCGATCTGGTTCCCGACGACGTTCATGATGATCGAGACCTTGCGCAAGCTACGCAAAGCTTACGGCGGTCAGTTCACTATTCCCAACTGCTCGGAGAACGAGACACCCATCAACCTTGATGAACTCGCCGGTGGCTTTGCCGAACGGCTCATTCGTATTTTTGCGCGTGATGCCCAAGGCCGCCGGGCCGTTTTTGGCACGAACGAGAAGTTCCAAACTGACCCGCACTGGCGCGACAACGTGCTCTTCTACGAGTACTTTCATGCTGATACAGGCGCAGGCCTCGGAGCCTCGCATCAAACTGGCTGGACCGCGCTCATCGCGTCGGTGATCGACGAGTGGCGGAAGTGAGTTTCGCATCGCCTGTGTCTGATTCGCCTGAAATCACCCGCGCGGAAATCACCCGCTGGCGCAGCGGGAGCGAGCCTTGCCGGGAAACCGACGCGCTCGCCCGTGAGGAGCCGCTGGAAATCCGCGTGCGCGGCCAAAGCGTGGCCGTGACGATGCGCACTCCCGGTCACGACGCAGAACTCGCGGCTGGTTTTCTGCTGACGGAAGGGCTGGTCACACGCCGCGCAGACATCATCGAGATCGCACCCTGCCAACAAGGCGAAGCAGCACATCTCGGCAACACGCTGAACGTCTTCCTCGCGCCATCGGTAAGTGTGGATTTCGCCCAGCTCACCCGCCACGTCTTCGCCTCGTCGTCCTGCGGACTGTGCGGCAAGGCGACCATCGAGTCCGTTCACCAGCATTTCCCGCCGGTAGAGTCCCCCGTCCGCGTGGCCCCGACGACGCTGCTGGAACTACCGCGGCAGTTGGCCATCCTCCAGGCCACCTTCGCCCAGACCGGTGGCCTGCACGCCGCCGCTCTATTCACGGCCGCAGGCGAACTCCTCGTGCTGCGCGAGGACGTGGGCCGGCACAACGCCGTGGACAAGGTGCTCGGCTGGGCCTTCCTCAATGGCCCGTTCCCGCTGGATGCGCACATCCTGCTGGTCAGCGGCCGTGCGTCGTTCGAGATCATGCAGAAGGCGCTCGCCGCGCGCGTGCCGATCGTGGCCGCCGTCTCCGCGCCGTCCAGCCTCGCCGTCGAGTTCGCACGCCGCAGCGGACAAACACTGATCGGGTTCCTGCGTGGATCAGCCATGAATCTGTACGCGGGCGAAGCGCGCGTGAGATGACCCTTTTGGGCCATCCTAAATTCCCCGGGCTGCCCACGCGTCAGTTAAAGCAGTCCGCCCAAGTTGTCTTGCCCGCATGAGCATCGCCGCCTGCCACTTTCACCACGCGCCCTGCCGGGACTTTGCCGTCGCACTGCTGCTGGCACTGGCCGTCGTAACGAATCACGCGCAGATCCCGCCGCCCACCGATGCGCCCAAGCCGCGCACGCCCGAGCAAAGTGCCGCTGCGTTCAAGCTGCCCGCGGGATTCCGCATGGAAGTCGTCGCCAGCGAGCCGCTGCTCGCGTCGCCCTCGGGCATCGCGTGGGACGAACGCGGGCGGATGTTTGTGAGCGAACTCCACGGCTACAACCTCGCCGGCCAGCTCGACATCGAGGAACTCAACCAGACCGGCAAGCTCGACACCCAAGTGCGCCGCGTGCAGGCCGACGCGAAGCACAAGCACGCCGCCGAGAAGGGAACGTTCGGTGTCATCAAGCTCCTCACCGACACCAACGGCGACGGGCGCATGGACCAAGCCACCATCTTCGCCACCAACCTCCCGCCTGCCTACGGCCTCGTCCCCGCGCGCGGCGGGCTCATCGTCGCCTGCGCGCCGCATATCCTCTTCTTCGCCGACCGCGATGGCGACGGGGTCGCCGAAGTGCGCGAGACGCTCTTCACCGGCTTCGGCACGGGCGAGCTCGAGCGCGGCATCAACGCGCCGCAGTGGGGCGCGGACGGCTGGATTTACTTCGGGCGCGGCTGGCCGGGCGGTCCCATCACCGGGCCGAAACTCGCGAAGCCCGTGAACTTGCCCGGCTCCGACTTCCGCATCCGCGCGGACGGCAGCGCCATCGAACCGGTGCCGGGTAGCACGGGCACGTTTGGCTTTGTGCTGACCGAGGCCGGCGACCGCTTCACCGTCTCGACCCGCAACAGCTTTTTCAGTGCGCCCTTGCCGTGGCATTACCTCGCGCGCAACCCGGACGCCGCCGTCGGCGACCTGCGAATCTCGACGGGCGACGCCCGCGCCTATTCCATTTCCAAGCCGCATCCGTGGCGGCAGAAACGCGCTGATGACCCGGCTTACTCGAAATATTACCGCGACCGCTACGGCGCGGCAGAAGCCGAGCCGACCGGTTGGTTCACCTCCGCGTGCGGGCCGTTGCTTTACCAAGACCACGCACTGCCTGGCTTGCATGGCCAGTATTTCCTTTGCGAACCCTCGGGCAACCTCATCCACCGCGCGCTCGTCGTGCCGGATGGTCCGGCGCTCACGCTTCGCCGCGCGCCGGGCGAGGAGCAGTCCGAGTTCGCCGCCACCACGGACCAGTGGAGCCACCCGATGCACTTGCTGCACGGGCCCGACGGCGCGATTTGGGTGGTGGATTTCTATCGCGAAATCATCGAGGACTACTCCGCCATCCCGCGCCATCTCCAGCAGCAATACGGCCTCTACGCCGGCCACGACCGCGGCCGCATCTACCGCCTCACGCACGACCAGCAGGCGCCCGCGCCCGCCGCGGACATGAGCAAACTCGACGCGACCGCGCTCGCGTTGGAAACCGCCAGTCCGCTCCTCTGGCGCCGGCAAACCGCGCAGCGCTTGCTGGCCGAACGCAACGACCACACCGCAGCGCAAGCGGTCAGAGCACGGCTGGGCGGCAGGAACGCGGCTTCCTCGCTCATCACCGCGTTGCGGACGCTCGACCAACTAAACGCTCTGAAGCCGGCTGATTTGCAGCCGTTTCTGGGTCGGCCCGAGGAAGCAGTTCGCATCCACGCGCTGCAACTGGCCGACCGCTGGCTCTCCCACGACGGCGGGCGCTCGTTGCTTGACGCGGTGCTGGCCGCTGCCGCTGTCGAGACCAGTCCGCGCGTGCAAATCCAGTTCGCCCTCAGCCTCGGTGAGAGCCGCGACCCGCGCGCGTTCGCGATGCTCGCCCGCTACGCCCGCGAGCGCCTCAACGTGCGGTGGATGGACACGGCGATTCTCTCCTCCCTCCACCAGCGCGGCGGCGAGATGCTCACCGAACTTCTCCGTGAGCCCGGCGAAAGCGCCCCGCTCCTCAACCGCCTCGCCCAAGCCGTCGGTGCTCGCCGCGACGAAGCCGAATTGGCCCGCACTTTGGGCGGGCTCGCCAGCGCACCCGAGTCCACGCAAGCCACCGTCCTCACGGGTCTCGCCAACGGCCGCAAGAACGCCCCGCGCAAACCGCTCACCGACAAATCCGCCCGCGCCGCGCTGGCCAAACTCGCCGCCAGCCCCGCCGCCACCGTCCGCAACGCCACCCGTGCGCTGGAGGACACCTTCGTTCCCACTGCAAGCGAGGGCGAAGTTTTCACCGGCCCCGCTGTCGCCACCATCACCGAAGTCAGCGAAGCGACGTTCCGCAAGTTCACCGCCGCGCTCCACGGCCCGCGCGATGCCAAGCGCGGCGAGGAGATTTTCAAGCTTGCCTGTGCCACCTGCCATCGCGTCGGCAAAGAAGGCCACGACTTCGGCCCGGACTTGCTCGGCGAACTCGGCGTGGCCGAAGAGACGCTCGTGCGCCACCTGCTGCTGCCGAACGAACGCATCCGCCCCGGCTACGAAACCACCGTGGTGGACACGCGCGGCAGCGGCTCCGTCGTTGGCCTGCTCAAGGACGATGGCGCGACGAGCCTGACACTCGCGCAGCCCAACGGCGCGGAGTTGGTGCTTTTGCGGAAGGATGTGACCGGCGTCCGGCGTGTGGCCGGCTCGCTGATGCCGAGCTTTGCCGAGACGCTCACGCCCGCCGACCTCGCCAGCCTGCTCACGTGGCTTCGCAGCAACCTCGGCGCGGACGCGGGCCGCCGGCTCGTGCTCTTCGATGAAGAACCGGGCTTCGCCGCGCTGCTGCGGGAGGAATCCGGCACCGCCACCGTCGTGAGCTCTGGAGCTTCGTCTGGGAAACTTTGCCTGCACGTCACGCCGCCGCAGCGCGCGGCGAAGCAACTTCCTGGCTGGAACTTCCGCATCGTTGAAAAGCCCGCCGGCGCAAACGAATTCCGTTTCCTCCGCCTGAGTTGGAAGGCCAGCGGCGCCGGCGTGATGGTTGAACTCGCCCGCTCCGGCCAATGGCCGAAAGCCGAAGACCGCAACGGCCGCTACCACGCCGGCCAGAACACGACGAATTGGCAATCCCGCGAAACCAGCCCCACCGCCCCGCGCGAGTGGGACACCGTCACGCTCGACTTGTGGAAGGATTTGGGTTCGTTCACGCTCACCGGCCTCGCCCCGACGGCGATGGGCGGCGATGCGTGGTTCGACCGGATTGAACTGGTGCGTTGAAACCCTCCCGTTGGAAACTCACTCCATGCAACCAAACTCCTCCCCGGCATCCCCGCCCACCCGCCGCCGTTTTCTGGGCAGCACGCTTGCCGCCACGGCGGGAGCGCCGTTCTTTCTCCAGTCCGCCCGCGCCGCCGCGCCCGAGTTCAAGCTGCTCGACACCAAGGTCATTTCGCACCAGCCGGAGCATTACCACGGGTGGCCCACGGTCGCGCGCCGGAGCAACGGCGAGCTGTGGCTGGTCTGGTCCGGCGGACGCGAGGCGCATGTGTGCCCGTTCGGGCAGGTGGTGGCGATGACCTCGCGCGACGGCGGTGCGACCTGGACCTGGCCGCGCGTGCTGCTCGACTGCGCCATTGATGACCGCGACGCCGGCGTGCTGGAGACCGCGAAAGGCTCGCTGCTGGTCTCGACCTTCAACTCGCTCGCCTACGTGCCCGGCCTGGCGCAGGCCGAGCAGGACGGCAAGTGGCCCGCCGCGAAGCTGGCCCGCTGGCAGGCCGCGCACCGTCGCCTCAGCCCCGAAGCGCAGCAGCAGGAGCTTGGGCAGTGGATGCTCCGCTCAACCGACGGCGGCGTGACGTGGTCGCCCCGCTATGCGTGCCTCGTCAACAGCCCGCACGGGCCAATTCAGCTCCGCGACGGCCGGGTGTTCTACGCCGGCAAGGAACTCTGGACCGGTGACAAGCGCGTCGGCGTGTGCGTGTCCGACGACGACGGGCAGAACTGGCGCTGGCTGGCGGGGATTCCCGTCCGCAAAGGTGATGTCGCCAAGGACTACCACGAACTGCACGCCGTCGAGTGCGCCAATGGCACGCTGCTGGTCCACATCCGCAATCACAACAAGCCGAACGCGGGCGAGACCTTGCAGACCGAGTCCACCGACGGCGGCAAGACGTGGAGCGAGCCGCATTCCATCGGCGTCTGGGGCCTGCCCTCGCACCTGCTGCGCCTGCGGGACGGCCGCCTCGTAATGAGCTATGGCCACCGCCGCGCCCCGCTCGGCAATCAGGCCCGCGTCAGCGCCGACCACGGCAAGACGTGGAGCGAGCCGATGCTCATCTCGGCCGATGGCACCTCCGGCGACCTTGGCTATCCGAGCACCGTGCAGCTCGACGACAGCTCCCTGCTGACCGTCTGGTATGAGAAGTTGAAGGACCGCACGCAAGCCGTCCTGCGCCAAGCCCGATGGACGCTGAGTTAGTGACATATCATTTCCATGAGTCGCATCGCCCTCATCCTCGCGCTGCTGGCGTTCTCAGTTCCGGCGGCCGAGCCGCTGCGCATCGTCACGCTCGGCGACTCCATCACGAAAGGCGTGCGGCCCGGCGTGAAGGCGGAGGAAACCTTCGCCGCGCGGTTGGAGGCGGGCTTGCGCGCGGGCGGCGCGGGCGTGTCGGTCGTGAACGTCGGCATCGGCGGCGAGCGCACGGACATGGCGTTGAAGCGGCTGGCGAAGGACGTTCTCGCGCAAAAGCCGGCCGTCGTCACCATCATGTATGGCACGAACGACAGCTACGTGGACCAGGGCAAGAGCGCCTCGCGCATCACGGTGGAGGAATATCGCGCGAACCTCGCGAAGCTAGTGGACGAGTTGCGCGCCGCCGGCATCGCGCCCGTGCTGATGACCGAGCCGCGTTGGGGCAAGACCGCGCGGTTGAACGGCGCGGGCGAACACTCGAACGTGCGGCTGGAGCAATACGTCGCGGCCTGCCGCGCCGTGGCCAAGGAGAAGCAAGTTCCGCTCGTGGATCACTTTCAGCACTGGACCGACGCCGAGGAGAAAGGCGCGGACATCGGCAAGTGGACCACCGACCAGTGCCATCCCAATGCCGAAGGGCATCGCGTGCTCGCCGAGTTGATGCTGCCCGTTGTGCGCGCGGCCTTGAAGCCCGCTCCTTGAACTCACGTTCGCCAACCGTTTCCATCATCGCGATTCTCCCCGCATGAAACGACCTGTCCTCTGTTTCGCTTTCCTGTGCGTTGTGGGTGCTCAACTGCTCACCGCCGCGACTTCTCTCACCGATTGGAAGCCGTTTCCTCCGGCAGCCCAATCGCCAATCTTCGCCGATGGCTCCGTCACGCTGACCAGCGACAAGTGGGCCGGCCTCGTCGCGCCGCAAGTGCTCGATGAGACGCACGTGGCCGCGACGGTGACGATTCACGAGGCGGCGAAGGGCACGCGCTTTTTCGGCCAGGGTTGGAGCGCGTGGCCCGACAAGACGTTCAGCGACGATGGTTTCGAGGCCGCGCTGCTGGTGCGCGCGGCGACGAACGCCGGCTTCCGTGCGCAACTCTCGCATCGCTTCCAGTGTATCGCGCTCGTGAAGTGGCCGGAGGGCGGCTACGTGCAGGTCGTGCCGTGCGCGGTGAAGCTCAACCAACCAATCCAAGTTTCCGCGAGCGCGCAGGGTGCGCAGATCTCGGTCAGCGTGGATGGCGCGGAGAAAATCCGCTGGCACGACCGCTTCCTGCCGTTGGCCAGGGGCGCGGCGGGCATCGCGGCCAGCGGCGGCACAAAGGTTTCGTTCCGCGACGTGCTCGTGGAGCGCGCCCCGTCCATCACGCCGCCGCCGCCCGGGCCGCACCGCCCGGACTTTTCCGTGCGCCCGTTCCTCGGCGGGCGGCTGTTTGTCTTCGATGGGCACGAGCCGATTCTCCAGTTGCACTACGAGAAGGACCCGAGCGTCTTCGCGAAGCTGCGGCCCGGCTACAAGCCGCAGCTCACGTGGGATTCGCACTGGGGCTTGGAAAATCAAGGCGCGTTCAAGGAGGCGGACAGCAAGTGGACCGCGCCCGAGACGAGCGGCGGCGGCGCGACCGTGAAGGCGACGTGGTCCGCGCGGCACGTGAAGGACCGGTTCACCACGAAGAGCACGCTCACGGTCGGCTACGACGCGAGGCGCGGCACTTACACCTACGACATCGAGAGCGCGCTGGAGATGCTGCCGGGCGAGCCGTTTCATTTTCGCTACGGCTTTGACTTCGAGCATCACACACCGCTCGACCCGTTCCGCTGGCAGTATCTCGTCGCGAAACGCGCGGGCGGCGCGGGCAGTTATCACCGGCCCGTTTATCCGATAGACCCCGGCCCGCAGTATGACCTCGAGACGGCGGGCGGCGCGCGCGTTTGGTTCGGCCTGCACTTGGAGGAAATGCAAGTCGCGCCCGCGGTGGAATACGACATCAGCAGCGGCACGAGCAGCGGGCGCAAGCTCAACACCGCCGTGTGCGCGGCCTTCTACGACACCGGCGTGAGCTTCGCGCCCGAGACCGCAAAGCCCGGCACGCGCATCGAGGTAAAATACCGCTACACCGGCGTGCCCGCGCCCGAGGCGAAGGCGGTTTTTGACGCCTCCAAACTCTACGACTCGCCCACACTCGACCCGCGCCATCACTACATTTTTGCCGACGAGTGGCCGAAGCTGACCTTCTCGCAGCACGTGCCGATGAGCGAGACGTGGATTTACGGGCGCACGCCGTTCATGACCGGGCATAACGTGCGGCCAACTTACGAGCTGGAAAAAAACTGCGGCGCGGGCAGCGGCTTCGCGATGAAGCTCGGCCCCGCTTCCTTCGGCAAAGCCAACGTGGCCAAGGCCGCGCCGCTCGCGAAGGGCCGCTACCTCGTCACCGCGCTGGTCAAGGCGGCGAACGTCCACGGCCCCGGCGGGCGCATCGAACTGGCGGCGTTGCAGGCCAAGACGAACCAACGCCTCGCCGAAGCCCGCCACTTCACCGGCAACGGCACCTTCGACTGGCGCAAGCAGGGCTTTGTCTTCGACGTGCCCGAGGACGCGGGCGCGCTGGAACTGGCCTTCGGCAACGCGGGCACCGGCGATGTGCTCGTGACGGAAGTCGAGTTCCGCAAGCTCGGCGACGGCGAAGCACTCCCGAGCGGCGTGCTTGCGAAGGCGAACGACACGCCCGCGCCGACTCCCGCCGCGCCCGCGGGAGCCATCGCGGATTACCGGATGCTCGAAGGCAAAGGACTCGTCGTGTTGAACCACGGCACCGGTGGCGGCCTCGGGCACCTCGACCTCGCGAACCTGGACTGGGTCACGGATGCCGGACGCCCCGCGTTGCGCTTCGCGGACAACCCGACCGGACGGAAGGAATTCCGCCAAGACAGTTCGCTGAACCGCCACTATTTCAGCCACTCCGCCTACACCGGCAAGGACACCTTGCCGCTCGCGCTCACCGGTCATCACGGCGGCGGCGGGAAAATTCCCGGCCTCACGCTCGCCGCGTGGGTGAAGCCCGCGCCCGTGATGGGCAGCGCGCACCACGGCGGACGCGGCGACATCATCGGCTACGGCGCGCGGCGCTTTATCCTCGGGCTCCACGGGCAGAAAGCCCCGTATCAACTCGCCGCGCGCATCAACGTGAACGACAGCATTATCTCCAACGCCACGCTCGCCGCCGACAAGTGGCAGCATGTCGCCATGACCGCCGAGCCGGTGGATGGCCATTGGCGCGTGCGCCTTTACCTCGACGGGCAGCCCGTCGGCGAAGGCGTGACGAAGAAGTTCCCCGCCGACTCTATCATCGTCCCCTCGCTCATCCTCGGCGCAGAAATCTTCTACTTCCACGACGCCTACTACCGCGGGTTGATGGGGAGGACGTTGGTGCTGCACCGCGCCGCATCGCCGAACCAAATTCTTGAAATCTCGAAGTAGTCCACCCCGCGGCCCGCACCTTGAGGTCACGCTCGCCAACCGTTTCCATCATCGCGATTCTCCCCGCATGAAACACCTCTGCCTGCTCACCGCCTTCCTGCTCGCTCACGCGCTTTGGGTTCAGGCCGCGCCCGCCAAACCCAACGTCGTCATCATGCTCGTGGATGACATGGGCATCATGGACACGTCGGTGCCGTTCCTCACCGATGACGCCGGCAAGCCGAAGCGCTATCCCCTCAACGACTACTACCGCACGCCCAACATGGAGCGGCTCGCTGCGCGCGGTGTGCGGTTCAACAACTTCTACTGCATGAGCGTGTGCTCGCCCACGCGCATCTCGCTGATGACCGGGCAGAACGCGGCGCGGCATCGCACGACCAACTGGATCAACCCGGACAACAACAACGCCGGCCCCAATGGCCCGCCGGACTGGAACTGGCGCGGCCTAAAACGCGGCGACCTCACGCTGGCAAGCATCTTGCAGGCGGGCGGCTACCAGACAATTCACGTCGGCAAGGGGCACTTCGGCCCGCGCAATTCCGACGGCGCGGATCCCACCAAGCTGGGCTTCGACGTCAACGTGGGCGGCGCGTCCATCGGCGCGCCCGCGAGTTACTACGGGAAGCAGCATTTCGGCGGCGTCCCCGGCAAGAACGGCAAGCGCGCCTCACACGCCGTCCTCGGGCTCGACAAGTATCACGGCCAGGAAATCTTCCTCACCGAGGCGCTCACGCTCGAAGCCAACGGCCATGTGGCGGACGCGGTGAAGGCCGGCAAACCGTTCTTCCTCTACTTCCCGCAATACGCCGTCCACGCGCCGTTCAACTCCGACCCGCGCTTCGCCGCGAACTACGCCAACTCCGGCAAGCCCGCCAATGCGCAGGCCTTCGCCACGCTCATCGAGGGCATGGACAAATCGCTCGGCGATGTGATGACGAACCTGGAGAAGCTCGGCGTGGCGGAGAACACACTCATCGTTTTCCTCGGCGACAACGGCTCCGATGCGCCGCTCGGCCATCAGCACGCCGTCGCGTGCGCAGCGCCGTTACGCGGGAAGAAAGGCTCGCATTACGAAGGCGGCGTGCGCGTGCCGTTCCTCGCCGCGTGGGCGAAGCCGAATGCGGCAAACGCTTTTCAGCAGCGGTTGCCCATCGCGGCGGGCAGCATTCAAGACCAGCAGGCGGCCGTATATGACCTGTTCCCCACAATACTCGCGCTCACGGGCCAGACCGCGCCCCAGGGCCACGTGGTGGACGGTGCACGCCTCGACAGCTTGCTCACCGGCAAGCGCGATGCCGCCCGGCCCGAGCAGTTCCTCATGCACTACCCGCACGCCCCGCACCGCACGGATTACTTTACGACCTTCCGCGACGGGGACTGGAAGGTGATTTACCATTACTTCCCGAGCGAAGTTTCCGAGGGCTCGCATTACCAGCTTTTCAATCTCAAGGCTGACCCCTTCGAGCAGAAGAACCTCGCCGCGACTGAGCCCGCGGTGCTCCAGCGTTTAATGCAGGGCCTTGTCAGCGGCCTCGAAAAGCAGCGCGCCGTCTATCCCGTGGACAAAGAAACAAAGCTCGCACAAAAACCAAAGGTGCCGTGAAAGTAGGCGCTTACGCCTGATAACTTGAACGCAGTCTATCGCCCATTCTCATCGCAGATTATGCATTTGGCCACTCTCATCCTGCTCCTTCTCGCCACGCTCACGCCACTCGCTGCTGCCGACACGGCCAAGCCCAACCTCATCGTCATCTTCATTGATGACTTGGGCTACGCGGACATTGGGCCATTTGGCGCGACCAAGCAGCGCACCCCGCACCTTGACCGCATGGCCCGTGAGGGCATGAAACTTACCAGTTTTTACGCTGCGCCCGTTTGCTCCGTCTCTCGAGCTCAACTACTCACCGGTTGCTACGGGGCACGCATTTCCGTGCCAGGTGTCTATTTTCCCGGTCAGGCGAACGGGCTGAACCCAGCGGAGTTCACCATCGCTGAGCGGCTCAAGGAACGGGGTTACACGACCATGTGCATCGGCAAGTGGCACGTTGGCGACCAGCCAGAATTCCTCCCCACGCGCCAGGGCTTTGACCGCTACTTCGGCGTTCCCTACTCCAACGACATGCAGAAGAAATCCTCGCAAACGGGCGAGCGCGTCGTGCCTCTACTGCGCGATGACAAGGTCGCCGAATTGCTTGTGGACGAGCAGCAGAGGCAGATCGTCGAACGTTACACCGACGAGGCCGTCAATTTCATCAAGGCGAACCAGAGCAAGCCCTTTCTGCTCTACCTGCCGCACAACGCCGTGCACACGCCCATCTTTCCTGGCGCGGCCTTCGCCGGCAAATCTGCCAACGGCCGCTTCGGTGATTGGGTTGAAGAAGTGGACTGGAGCGTCGGCCGCGTGCTGGATACCTTGCGCGAACTCAAGCTCGCGGAGCGCACGCTCGTCGTTTTCACCAGCGACAACGGTCCGTGGCTCGTCAAGGGCGCCGATGGCGGCAGCGCTCTGCCCTTGCGCGGCGGCAAAGGCAGCACTTGGGAGGGCGGCGTGCGCGTGCCCACCATCGCGTGGTGGCCCGGTAAAATCGCGCCCGGCAGCGTGTGCGATGCCGTTGCAGGAACGATTGATTTGCTGCCCACTGCGGTAGCGATGGCGGGTGGCACGGTGCCCGCGCAACCGGTAATTGACGGGCGCGACCTCTCGCCTCTTCTTTTAGGCAAGACGAAGGAATCGCCACGCGAAGCCCATTTTTACTTTGCGGGCTACAACCTCCAAGCCGTGCGGCAAGGTCCTTGGAAACTTGCCATCGCGCCGCAGCCCCAATCCATGGGCCAGCCCACCAACTCCGACGCCAGTGGCAAAGCGCCGCGTCTCTACAACCTCGCCACGGAAATCAGCGAACAGACAAACCTCGCCGACAAGCATCCCGACGTCGTCACCAAGCTCCAAGCCCTCGCCGATAAGATGACCGCAGAGATCGGGGGCAAGGAGCCCACCGCTCGCCGGCCAGCCGGCGTGGTTGAAAACCCGAAGACGCTCTACCCCACCGAAGCCGCCCCAAGTCCCAAGGAAAAAAAGAAACCAGCCAAAGCCACCGCCCCGGCGAAGTCTGCGAGTCTCAACACCTTGAACCCGGGCGGCATCTCGGCCAAGACAACGGTCGCGTTGTTGCAAATTACGGGGTCAACAGCAATTTCGCAGGTCGCATAACATCGCTAAATATCCAAAAGCCATGAGAGTTCCACCAATTCTGTTGTTCGGAATCCTGTGTGCCGCGCTGAATGCGTTCGCCGCTGCCCCCGCTCGCCCGAATATCCTGTGGTTTATCGTTGATGACATGTCGGCGCACTTCTCGTGCTACGGCGAGCGGCTCATCCAAACGCCGCACGTGGACCGGCTTGCGCGCGAAGGCACGCGCTTCAGCCGCGCCTTCATCACTGCGCCGGTTTGCTCGCCGTGCCGCTCGGCACTCATCACCGGGATGTATCAGACGACCATCGGTTCGCACCACCACCGCAGCGGGCGCGGGCTGGAGAAGATTCATCTGCCCGCTGGCGTGCGGCCGGTGCCGGCGCTGTTTCAGGAAGCCGGGTATTTCACCTGCATCGGCAGCGGACTGCCGGCCGATGCGGCACCGGGCAAAAAAGGCAAAGGCGGCGACGGCCTGGGGAAGACCGACTACAACTTCGAGTGGGACGCCAAAATCTACGCCGCGAGTGATTGGTCCGAACGCAAGCCGGGCCAGCCCTTTTTCATGCAAGTGCAGCTGGCCGGCGGAAAGCTTCGGGGTGGCACCGATGCCAGCGCCCAGCAACTGCTTGCCCGTGCCACCAAAGAATTTGGCTCCGCGACCGACCCGGAGAAGGTCACGCTGCCGCCGTATTACCCGCGCGACCCCGTGCTGCTCCGAGATTGGGCTGCGTATCTCGATTCCGTCCGTTTCACCGACTTGCACGTCGGCAAGGTGCTCGCGCGCTTGGAGCAAGAGGGTCTTCTGGAGCAGACACTGGTGATTTTCATGACCGACCACGGCATCAGTCACGCGCGCGGGAAGCAATTCCTTTACGACGAAGGCACGCACGTTCCGCTCGTTGTGCGCGGCCCAGGCATTGCGAGGGGCAAAGTGCGCGATGACCTTGTCGAGCACCTTGACCTCGCGGCTATCTCGCTCGCCGCTGCCGGGATTCCGCTGCCGCCGACGATGCAAGCTCGCGACGTGTTCGCAAAGAGTTACCAACCGCGCGACACCGTCTTCGCCGCGCGCGACCGATGTGATGAGACAGTGGAACGCCTTCGCAGCGTGCGGACTGACCGCTTTCTCTACATCCGCAACTTCCACCCGCAGCGCCCGCACTTGCAACCCAACGCCTATAAGGATGGCAAATCCATCGTGCAAACCCTCCGCGCGTTGCAGGCGCGCGGGCAGCTCGATGTGCTCACCACGCAACTGCTATTCAGCCCCACGCGCCCGCCCGAGGAGCTTTACGAGTGGACCACCGACCGTTGGCAGGTGAAGAACCTTGCCGCCGATCCCGCACACAAGACCACGCTCGAGACCCTCCGCACACGCCTTGACCGTTGGATGGCTGACACGAAAGACCGCGGCCCGGAGTCTGATCAGATGTATGACAGCGACATGAAGGTCTATCTCGGTCGCGGCAACCCCGAGGTCGGGCGGAACATCACGCTGATGAAGCGATGGGCCGCCGAGGGGAAATAGCCAACCCGGCTGGGTCGTGCGCTTGCCATGGATTCATGGGCAGGTAGAATTTAGCTATCATGAAATTTGCGGTCTGCCTTGCTGTGTTAATGCTGTCATTGCGGGCAGGTGCCTCGCCCCCCGAGTCCGCGCAAACCAATTGTGGGTCGGTGAAGCCTGTGGTCCGGGCCGTGGTGCTGAGTAATGCGTGGTCCCAGTTCAGGGACAAGACCGATCAACCCGTTTCGAACAGTCCAGCCTACCCTCTGAACAGTAAACACTTAAGACCGTCCGCTTCCCCTCACCCCATTGACGCCTTCATAGCCGCTAAACTTGTTGAGAAAAATCTTTCCCCCTCCCCCAAGCCGACCCGGACGCTCATCCGCCGGTTGATCTTTGATGCAGCCCACTCACCCGCTGGACTTGCCGAGACGCTTCACCCAACCTCCTGGACATGAAGCTCACTCTGTCCGCCCTGCTGCTGGCCGTTGGCTTCGCGCTGCCCGCTGGCGCTGCGCCGAAGCCGCTCAACATCGTCCTGCTCTACGCGGATGACTGGCGGCATGACACGCTGGGCTGCGCGGGCAACCCCATCGTCAAGACGCCTCGGCTGGATGCGCTCGCAGCGTCGGGCGTCCGCTTCACGCAGAACCGCGTCACCACTTCGATTTGTGGCGTGAGCCGCGCGACGTTGCTGACCGGGCAATGGATGTCGCGGCACGGCAACCCGGCGTTCGCGATGTTCAAAACGCCGTGGGCGGAGACCTTCCCGGGGCGGTTGCGCGACGCCGGGTTTTACGTCGGCCACGTAGGCAAATGGCATAACGGCGCGTTTCCGGCGGCGAACTACGACTTCGGCCGCAGCTATGCGGGGCGGCATTGGATGAAGCAGCCCGATGGGACGGAAATTCACGTCACCGCAAAGAATGAGGCGGACGCGCTTGCATTCCTCCGCACGCGGCCGGCGGACAAGCCGTTCTGCCTGACCGTTTCGTTCTTCGCCACGCACGCGGAGGACCAAAACCCAAAGCAATACCTGCCGCAGCCCGAGAGCATGCAACTCTACCGCGACGCTGTCATTCCGGTGCCAAAGACCGCCACGGCGGAGCACTTCCGCCGCCTGCCGCCCTTCATCGGCAACGAGAAGAACGAAGGCCGCCGCCGCTGGCATTGGCGCTTTGACACTCCAGAGAGGTTTCAGGAATACATGAAGAATTATTACCGCCTCGCGACTGAGGTGGACGCCGTCTGCGGCCGCGTGGTGGACGAACTGATGCAGCAGGGCGCGCTCGACAACACGCTCGTCATCTTCACGACGGACAATGGCTACTTCCACGCGGAGCGCGGCCTCGCGGACAAGTGGTATCCCTACGAGGAAAGCATTCGCGTGCCCCTAATCGTGCGCGACCCCCGCATGGCCGCCGAGCGCCGGGGCACCACGCACGATGCGTTCACCCTGAACGCGGATCTCGCCCCGACGTTGCTCGCCGCCGCCGGCCTCGCGCCCTCGCCAGCCATGCAAGGCCGCGACCTCGCCCCGCTTTATCTCGCGAAGACCGCGCCCGCTTGGCGCAACGAGTTTTTCTACGAACACGCCCAACTCAAGAACGCCGACTTCATCCCTGCCTCCGAAGCGCTCGTCCGGCGCGACGTGAAGTATCTGTTCTGGCCGGACCATCAACACGAGGAACTCTTCGACCTGCGTGCGGACCCGCTGGAGGAGCGCAACCTCGCTGCCGACCCCGCTCAGAAGGAACGGCTCGCGGAACTGCGCCGCCGCTTTGCGGAACTCAAGGCCGCCGCCAAATAATTTCCGCCTATGCAACCCGCGCTGCGCTCCTCGACGCTTCTAATCGCGGCCCAGCTCGTCGCGCAGTTGTGCGCGGTCACGTCGCTGGCGGCGGATGCGCGGCTCCAACATTGGTCCGTGCAACCGGTGCGGACGGAGTTCCCAAAGGATGCGTCCGTAGATGGGTTTCTTCGCGCCAAGCTCGCGGAGAAGCGGCTCGCGATGTCACCCGAGGCGGACCGGCGGACGTTGATTCGGCGGTTAAGCTTCGACCTGCACGGCTTGCCGCCTGCGCCCGAGCGCGTCGCGCGGTTCGTGCAGGACGCGGACCCACGGGCTTACGAGAAACTGGTGGAGGAACTGCTTGCCTCGCCCCACTATGGCGAGCGTTGGGCGCGTCACTGGCTCGACATCGCGCACTACGCCGACACGCACGGCTTCGAGCGTGACCAACTCCGCCCGAACGCCTGGCGTTACCGCGACTACGTCATCGCGTCGCTGAACGCCGACAAGCCCTACGACCAGTTCCTCCGCGAGCAAATCGCCGGCGATGTCCTCGCGCCGAACGACGCGGCGAGTGTCATCGCCACCGGCTTCCTCGCGGCGGGGCCTTGGGATTTCGTCGGGCAAGTCGAGACCAAGAGCGACGTGCTCCGCCGGGCCGCGCGCGCCGGCGATCTGGATGACATGGTCACGCAAGTGATCACCGCCACGATGGGCATCACCATCAATTGCGCCCGTTGCCACGACCACAAGCTCGATCCCATCACGCAGCAGGAATACTTCAGCCTATGGTCCGTCTTCGCGGGCGTGAAACGCGGCGAACGCAACGTGAGCGCCGAGGACACCCGCCGGTTCACTGATGAAAAGGCGCGGCTTGGGAAAGCTCTTGCCGCCACGCGCACGCGGATTGCCCGGCTGACCGGCGAAGGCTTCGAGCTCGCCACGCTTCTCCCCGCTGACTCCGGTATTCAGGTGCAAAACGGCAGCGTCACCAAGGATAAGCTCGGCTACCATCGCGACATCCAAGTCAACCGGCTGCAAAAAGTCGAAGCGGTGCCCGGGGTGAAATGGGTCTTCATCCCCGATGGCAAGGGCGAGGTGAACGTTGACTTCAAGTTGCCCGTGTCCGGCGTGCCCGCCACGAGCGGCCACTTCTGGGACACCATCGCAAACCGCCCGCTGAACGCCCAGCGCAGCACGACGCTGGGCGGCACGGACTTCGCGGCGAAAGGCCACCGGCTGCTCGCGATGCACGCGAACAGCGGGATCACGTTTGACCTGCCAAAGCTACGCGAGTTGAGCGGACATCAAGCGCTCCGCCTCACCGGCATCGTCGGCTTCGGTGCCACGCCCGAGGTCGCCAGTAGCCGCGCGGATTTCACGGTCTTCATCGACGCCACGCTGGCATTCCAAAAGCTCAAGCTCCGCAAGGACGAAATCGCCGCGCTGGATGTCCAGATCCCTGCCACCGCCAAGACGCTCACGCTCGTGGCGACCGATGGCGGCGACGGCATCGGTAGTGACCTGCTCTTCATCGGCGATCCCAAACTTGCGCCCCGCGCCGCTGAGTCACGCCTCACCGAGGCCGAGGCGGCGGAACTGCGCAACGCCCGCGCGGAATTGACGAAGCTCGAAGCGGAACTCAAGAGCTTGGCGGAGCCTGCGAAAGTCTATGCCGTCGTGAGCGACGCGCAGCCGCCCGTCATCAAAGTGCATCGCCGCGGCAACCCCGAAGACGAGACCATCGCGGCCGCGCCCGGCACGTTTAGCTGGGCCGCCCACGCGAAGGCCGCATTTGGTGAAGAATCCATGCCAGAGGGCGAGCGGCGTCGCGCGTTGGCCGAGTGGATTACTCACCCCGCGAACCCGCTCACCGCGCGCGTGCTCGTGAACCGCCTTTGGCATCACCACTTTGGCCAAGGCATCGTGGCCACGCCGAGCGACTTCGGGCTGGGCGGCGAACGTCCGAGCCATCCGGAGTTGCTCGACTGGCTCGCGAGCGAATTCCACCATAGCGGTTGGTCAGCAAAACACATTCACCGGCTCATCGTCACCAGCGCAGTTTATCGGCAGAGTAGCTCGACTTTCCAAAGTCGAGTTCCCCGGACGCCAAAGCCACTCGACATTGGAATGTCGAGCTACGTTGACGCCTCGAACCGCCTCCTGTGGCGGCAAAACCCGCGTCGCCTCGATGCCGAGTCCACTCGCGACGCCGTGCTTGCCGTCAGCGGACAACTCAATCTCGCCGCCGGCGGCCCCGGCTGGCGCGACTTCAAATACACGGAGGCCTACGCGCCAATTTACGACTACGTCACCGCCGACACGCCGGAGCTGACGCGGCGCAGCATCTACCGGTTCGTCGTCCGCACCACACCGCACCGCTTTCTTACCACGCTCGACTGCCCCGACCCCGCGAACTTCACCCCCGCCCGCACGCAGACCACCACGGCGTTGCAGGCGCTCACGCTCACCAACAGCGAGTTCATGCTGCGCCAAGCCCGCCACTTCGCCGCGCGCGTCGAGCGCGAGGCCGTTAGCAGCCTCAGCCCTCAAGTGACCCGCGCCTTCCAACTCGCCTTCGCCCGCACGCCCACCGAAGCCGAGGCGCAAGCTGCCATCACCCTCGTCCGCACCGATGGCCTCTTCGCCCTCTGCCGCACGCTGCTCAACGCAAATGAGTTTATGTATGTGGATTGAGCCATGAATTCCGCCTTCCCCTGTCAATTCCGCCAAGCCCCTGCGTCACGCCGCGACTTCCTGTGGCAAGTCGGCGGCGGCTTGGGCGGCGTCGCGCTGACCGCACTTCTTGCAAAGGTTCATGCCGCTTCGCCTCAGAATCAAAACTCGCTTGCTGCCCGCCCTGCACCGTCCCCCGCCCGCGCACGCGCCGTCATCCAAATCTTCTGCCCCGGCGGCCTCAGCCACGTGGACTCATGGGATTGGAAACCCGAGTTGGCGAAGCGCACCGGCCAGCCCTTCGACCCGACGGGCAAACTTCAGTTCTTCGCGTCGAAGCCCGGCAATTGCCAAGGCAGCTACTGGCCCTTCCGCCAGCACGGGCGTTGCGGCCGCTGGATGAGCGACCTCTTCCCGCGCCTTGCCGCGTGCGTGGATGACCTCGCATTCATCCACTCCATGCAGAGCAAGTCCGCACTGCACGGCCCGGCGATGTTTATGGCCAATAGCGGCTTCATCCTGCCCGGCTTCCCGTGCATGGGCGCATGGGTCACTTACGGCCTCGGCAGCGAGAGCGAGAACCTCCCGGCGTTCGTCGTGCTACCGGACCCGCGCGGCCTGCCGCCCGGTGGCGTCATCAATTGGGGTGCAGGCTTCCTTCCCGCCGTGCATCAGGGAACGCCACTCAACACCGACCCCGAGCAGCCGCCCATCGCCGACCTATTTCCACCGAAAGACTTCGCCGGCCTCACGCCGACGAGCGAGACGAGCGGACGCAACTTGCTTCAAACCCTGAACCGCCAGCACGCCGCCACGCGCGCCGGCAACACAGAACTCGACGCCCGCATCGCCGCCTACGAGCTGGCCGCGCGCCTCCAACTCAGCGCGCCCGAAGTCACCGACCTGCGCGGCGAGACCGACGCCACCAAGCGCCTCTACGACCTCGCCGACGAGGACACCGGGCCATTCGGCCGCCAATGCCTGCTCGCGCGTCGGCTCGTCGAGCGTGGCGTGCGCTTCGTGCAGATTTACTGCGGCGCGGAAAACACGACCGCCCGGAAAATCCGTCCGAACTGGGACAGCCACGAAGATCTCGTGCGCGACCACGGCTACTGGGGCCGCGTGCTCGACACCGGCGGGGCGGCGCTCCTCCACGACCTCAAGGCGCGCGGCCTGCTCGATTCCACGCTCGTCATCTGCACCACGGAATTTGGCCGCCAGCCCGGCGCGCAAGGCAAAGGCCGTGACCACAACCCGGGGGCATTCACCGCGTGGCTCGCTGGTGGCGGCATCCAGGGCGGCACCAGCTTCGGCACAACGGATGAACTGGGCTTCCAAGCCGCCGAACACCCCGCTTACAGCTACGACCTCCACGCCACCGCGCTCCACCAGCTCGGCGTGGACCACGAGCGCCTGACCTTCTACCACAACGGCGTCCAACGCCGGCTGACCGACGTGCACGGGCATGTCATCCAGGAGATTTTGGCATAGGGGCGTGCGTTCAAGAATCACGTTGAAGCATCGCAGCCGCCGCGTTGGCCGAGGCCATGAAAATATCCGAGCAAGGATTCAGACGGCGTGAAGGTGCACGAGGTTTTAAAGTCAAACGTTGCCGGGCCATTTACTGACGCATGAATAACTCGCCATTTCACCGGATGTCCGCGCGGTTGCCACGCTCGCGCCGCGAGTTCCTCTGGCAGAGCGGCGGTGGGCTCGGCGGCCTCGCGCTCGCGAGCCTGTTGGCTTCAGAACAATCGGCAGCTGGCGGAGTCACCGCGCCCAATTCACATTCCGCATTTCGCACTCCGCATTTCCCCGCGCGGGCGAAGCGCGTCGTCCAGCTCTTCATGGCCGGCGCCGCGAGCCACCTTGACCTTTTCGACTTCAAGCCCGAGTTGGTGAAGCGCGACGGCCAGCCCAGCGACTTCGGCGAGCACGTCGAGGCATTTCAAGACGGCCTCGGTCCGTGGAAGAAGCCGGTGTGGGAGTTCCGGCCCTACGGCCAGTCCGGCAAGATGTTGAGCGACGCCGTCGCGGACCTCGGACACGTCGCGGACGAACTGGCCTTCATCCACAACGTCGTGGGCAAAACGGGCGTCCACTCGCAGGCCACGCTCTTGCAGGCGACCGGTTTCAACCTGCCGGGCTTTCCCGGCATGGGTAGTTGGGTCAGCTACGGGCTCGGCACCGAGAACGAGAATCTCCCGACCTTCGTGGTGCTGCCGGACCATCGCGGTCTGGCCAGCAACGGCGTGAAGAACTGGGACGCTGCCTTCCTCCCGCAGCAACACAGTGGCACGGTGATTTATCCCGGCTCGGAAACGCCGATTGCGGATTTGTTCCCGCACAAGAAAGGTGAGTTCGTCACCCGCGACAGCGAGGCGGCGGCCCATGCGATGATGGCGAAGCTGAACCTTGCCCACGCCACCGCGCGCGCCGGCGACGACCGCCTTGAATCGCGCATTCGCAGCTACGAACTAGCCGCCCGCATGCAGCTCGCTGCGCCCGAAGCGCTCGACCTCTCGAAGGAGCCCGACTACTTACTGCGCTCCTACGGCATTGATAATTCGCGCAAGGAGTGGCCCAAGGAAATCAACGCCGAGGAAGAGGCAGACATTTTCGGGCGCAAGTGTCTTGTCGCCCGCCGGCTGCTGGAGCGCGGCGTGCGCTTCGTGCAAATTTGGAGCGGCAACGACAACGGTTTCCCGCGCCGCAACTGGGATTCCCACGAGGACATCGAACGTGACCACGGCCCGCTCGCCCGCGGCATGGCGCGCGGCGCGTCGGCACTCATTCAAGATTTGAAACAGCGCGGTCTGCTGGACGACACCATCATTCTCTGGACCACTGAATTTGGCCGGATGCCCAGCACGCAGGGTGGCAAAGGTCGTGACCATAACCCCTTTGTGTTCACCAACTGGCTGTGCGGCGGCGGCATCAAACGCGGCGTCACCCACGGCGAAAGCGACCAGTGGGGCTATAAGCCACTGAACCGAAACGCACCGACGACTTGCTACGACATCCATGCGACCATGCTGCACCTGTTGGGCATCCATCACGAGCATCTCACCTTCCGGCACAACGGCATTGACCGTCGTCTCACCGATGTCCACGGCGACATCATCAAGGAAATCCTCGCATGAATTCATCCAGCTCCCTCCGGCTCACCCGCGCAATTCCCGCTCGGCTGTGACTTGGTGAAATGAACTGCCCACGCGCGACTTTATGAAACTTCTCGCCACTGTTTTGAGCCTCGCGGCCTTGGCCGTGCCTGCGGAAGCCGCGTCCGCGAAGCCCAGCTCCACCGACTGGTGGTCGCTGAAGCCGTTGGTGCGGCCGGCGGTTCCTCCAATCGGCAACCAGCAATCGGCCACTGGCAATCCGATTGATGCCTTCATCCTGGCCAAACTCCGCGAGCAGAAGCTCACGCCTGCACCCTCCGCTGACCGGGGCACGCTGATCCGCCGGTTGACCTTTGATTTGCACGGCCTGCCGCCCTCGCCGGAGGAGGTGGACCAGTTTGAACAGGATGCCGCCCCGCAAGCTTATGAGCGACTGGTGGAGCGACTGCTCGCCTCGCCGCGCTACGGCGAGCGCTGGGCGCGGCACTGGCTGGACGTGGTCCACTACGGCGAGTCGAACGGCTTTGGCATGGATCGACCCCGATTGCAGGCGTGGCCATATCGGGACTACGTCATCGCCGCCCTGAACGCCGACAAGCCCTATGCCCGCTTCGTTCACGAGCAACTCGCAGCGGATGCGATGTTCCCCGAGGATGCATCGCTCGTGCCCGCGCTCGGCTTTGCGGCGGCGGGACCGTTCAACCAGAGCGCGCTGGTCGAGCAAGTGGATGGCACGGACTGCAAGCGCATGGCACTGAACCTGGACCGCGACGACATGGTCGCGAGCACCGCCAGCACATTTCTCAGTCTCACGGTGCATTGTGCGCGCTGCCATGAGCACAAGTTCGACCCGATCTCCCAGCAAGATTACTACCGGCTTCAGGCGGTCTTCGCGGGCGTGGGCCGCGCTGAACGGACCTTCGATGCGGACCCGCAAGTGCGCGTCCGGCGAACCGGACTGCGGGGGCTCATCGCGGACTTGGAGAAAAATCCCGATGCCCATCCCCCGACCGCTGCCGAGCGCGGTTCGCTCGCCACCGCGCAAAGGGCCTGGGAGAAGTCGCTCGCCGCGCAGGCGGCGAACTGGACTCCGCTGTCCATCGAGCAAGTCACGTCCACGAACAGCACGACCACATTCACCAAGCTGGACGACGGCTCGTGGCTGGCCACCGGCACTGCAGCGGACAAGGATGTTTACACAGTGCGAGCGCGGGTCACCTTGCCCGCGATCACCGCCCTGCGGCTCGAAGTGCTGCCGGATGACCGCCTGCCTGCCCGTGGGCCTGGTCGGCAGGACAACGGTAATCTGCATCTCTCGGAAATCCGTGTGAGTTTGGCCGGGACAAATGTCACCGAAAAACCCAAGCCGATCGCCCTGCGCAACGCCTCGGCAGATTTCAACCAGGCGGGCTGGAGCATTGAACGCGCCTTGGACGGCAAGCCGGAGACGGCGTGGGGCATCCATCCGCAGGTCGGCAAACCGCATCACGCGGTCTTCGAGCTGGCTCAGCCGTCCGCCGTAACCAATGGCGTGACCTTGATCGTGCAACTGGATCAACTGCACGGCCAGCGACACCTCATCGGGCGCTTCCGTCTTTCGGCAACGGACAAGCCCCAGCCCGTGCGGGCACCCACCCTGCCAGTGGAACTGCTCGCCAAGCTGGCCCGTCCGGACGCCGAACGCACCGAGGCGGAGCGCAAGCAGCTCTTCGACCTTCATCGGCTGGTGTATTTGCGGGAACAGCTCGCCCAGCTTCCCGCCGAGCAGCGAGTCTGGGCCATCGCCGCGGACTTCGCGCCACTGCGCAATTACAAGCCCACGAAGGAACCGCCGCCTATCGCGGTGTTGCACCGCGGCGACATCAAACAGCCGCTGGCCACAGTCGGTCCCGGCGCGCTCGCTGTGGTGGGCACGCTGCCGGCGGAATTCGCGCTGCCGAATGCGCAGGACGAAGCCGCCCGCCGGGCCGCGCTGGCCCGCTGGATCACGGCTCCGGAGAATATGCTGACCTGGCGCAGCATTGTGAACCGCGTCTGGCACTGGCACTTCGGTCGCGGCCTCGTGGATACCCCGAACGACTTTGGCCGCATGGGTTCGTTGCCCACGCACCCGGAATTGCTGGACTGGCTGGCCGTCGAGTTTCGCGACAGCGGCGGCTCACTGAAGCAGTTGCACAAGCTCATCGTGAGCAGTGCGACGTATCGGCAGAAATCCAGTATTCAGTCTTCAGTGTCCAGTGTTCAGACCGGAAGGAGCCCGGCTCCGGCTTCACTCACTGAACACTGGAAACTGAATACTGAATACTTTCAGCGTGCCGCAGCTACGGACGCGAGCAACGCCTACCTCTGGCGTATGAACCGTCCGCGGCTCGATGCTGAGGCCTTCCGCGACGCGCTGCTTGCAGCCAGCGGCAAGCTGGATCTCACCATGGGCGGACCCTCGGCCATGCAGTTCAAGTTCGATGACCCGAACAAGGAAGTTGCCCCCCGCGTGGATTACGCCGCCTTCGACCCTGACAACCCGGCCAGCTACCGGCGCAGCGTCTATCGCTTCCTGTTTCGCAATTTGAACGACCCGCTGCTGGAAGCGTTGGACGCCGTGGACCCCTCGCTTTCCACGCCCATAAGGAACTCGACCATCACGCCGCTCCAAGCGCTGTCACTTTGGAACAACCGGTTCGTCCTGCGCCAGTGCGAGCACCTCGCCGCGCGCGTCGAGCGGGAGGCAACCGGTCTCGAAGCCCAGATCACCCGCGCCTTCCGCCTGCTCTGCACTCGGGCTCCCTCGCGCGAGGAAATGGCACTGCTCACCGAGCACGCCCACCAGCATGGCCTGGCTCATGCCTGCCGGGTGATGGTGAATTTGAACGACTTCCTGTTTGTGAACTGACGCGTCATGAACCCCGCCTCCCCTGCTCAAAGCCGGCGCGAGTTTGCCACTCAGTTGGCTGGCGGCTTTGGCTCCGTCGCTCTGGCGTCCCTGCTGCAAGAGCCGGGTCGGGCAGCCACCGCGCCCGCCGGGACGTCCCCCTTGGCCCATCACCGGCCGCGCGCGAAGCAAGTGATTCAGCTTTTCATGTTGGGTGGCGCGAGCCAATGCGACACGTTCGATTACAAGCCAGCCTTGCAGCAGCGAGGCGGCGAGAAGGTGAACTTCACCGTCACCGGTGGCACGCAGGCCAGCGCAGGACCGTTACTGAAAAGCCCGTGGGCCTGGCAGCAGCACGGCCAGTGCGGGCGCTGGGTGACAAATGCCCTGCCGCATCTCGCCGGCTGCGTGGATGACCTGGCCTTCCTCATGGCGATGAACGCGCCGACCAGCGAGCACAGCGCGGGGCAAACGATGCAGACGAGCGGCTTCGTGGTGCCGGGTTTTCCGACCGTCGGTGCGTGGGTCAGCTACGCACTAGGCCGCCTCACCGAGAACCTGCCGGTGTTTGTGGCGCTGCCCGACCCAGTAGGCCTGCCATGGACAGGCAAGGCCGCATGGACCAACGGCTTCCTCCCGGCAGTGCATCAGGGAACAATGCTCAATCCCGCCGCCGAGAATCCGGTGCCTGACCTCTTTCCCCCGAAGAAATCGAGCCTGGCCAGTGCTGGCAGCGAACACGATGGTCTGGCGCTCCTCGCCAAACTAAACCGCGCCCAGTTGCAGCCCGGAGACTCACGGCTGGAAGCGCGCATTGCCAGTTATGAGCTTGCCGCCCGCATGCAACTGGCCGTGCCTGAGGTGCTTGACCTGCAAGGCGAGACCGCGGCTACAAAAGCTCTCTACGGCTTCGGCGACGCAAAGACCGAGCCCTTGGGCCGCAACTGTCTCATCGCGCGCCGGTTGGTTGAACGCGGCGTGCGCTTCGTGCAGTTGTGGTGCGGCTCCGGCCTCGCGGGCGCTTCCGGCAACTGGGACAACCACGGCGACATCACGCCCGGCTCGGACTTCGAGCGCATGTGCGTCCGCTCCGACAAACCCATCGCGGGGCTGATCAAGGATCTCAAGGCGCGCGGGCTGCTGAATGACACCATCGTGCTGTGGACCACTGAGTTTGGCCGCACGCCCTACAGCCAGGGCAGCAAGGGCCGCGACCACAACGGCAACACCTTCGTGAGTTGGATGGCCGGCGGTGGCTTCAAGGGTGGGACCACTTATGGCGAAAGCGATGAGTTCTCCTTCAAGGCTGCTCGGGATACGACGATGTGCTACGACCAACACGCGACGCTGCTGCATCTGTTGGGCTACGATCACGAGCAACTTTTCTTCCGGCACGACGGCGCTGACCGACGGCTGACCGACGTGCATGGCAGGGTGATCTGGGATTTGCTCGCCTGACTTTTTAACCAATACCTCTCGATGCGCCTCTTCGATATCTATGGCCCGTTACTGCAACTGACTCTCTCCATCGCTGGGCTGGCTGCTACGCTCGCAGGCTCAACCACCTGCGTAGCCGCCGAGGATAAGTCCAAGGCCTCGCCCACCCCGGTGACGAAGCCTAGCTCCACCGACTGGTGGTCGCTGAAGCCGTTGGTGCGGCCGGCGGTTCCTCCAATCGGCAATCGGCAATCGGCAATCAGTAATCCAATTGACTCCTTCATCCGTGCGAAGCTTGCGGAGAAGAGCCTTCAACCCGCCCCCGAGGCCGAGCCGCGCGTGGTCATCCGCCGGCTTTACTTCGACCTCCTCGGTCTGCCGCCAAAGCCGGAGGAAGTTGTGGCGTTTGAAAAAGAATGCGCAGAGCGGAAAAGCCCGCGGGAGGTGGATCCCGCATTTCGCATTCCGCATTCCGCATTGGAGCGGCTCGTGGACCGCCTCCTCGCTTCCCCTCACTACGGCGAGCGTTGGGCGCGGCACTGGCTGGATGTGGTTCACTACGGCGACACGCACGGTTACGATAAGGACAAACCCCGCCCGAACGCCTGGCCTTACCGCGATTATGTCATCCGCGCCTTCAACGAGGACCGGCCCTATGCGCGCTTCATCCAGGAGCAAGTTGCGGGCGACGTGCTGTTCCCTGGCACGCGCGACGGCGTCGAGGCCCTGGGCTTCATCGCGGCGGGACCGTGGGATCAGATCGGCCACGCCGAGGTGCCGGAGTCGAAGATTGATGGGAAAATCGCGCGCCACCTGGACCGGGACGACATGGTCGCGAACACGATGCAGACCTTCAACAGCCTCACCGTCGGCTGCGCGCAGTGCCACGACCACAAGTTCGACCCCATTCCGCAGCGCGATTACTACCGGTTGCACGCGGTCTTCGCCGCGCTGGACCGTGCGGACAAAAAGTATTTCGCCGACGCGAAGCTAACGCAGCGCTTTGCCGAGCTGGAACACCAGCAACGCACGCTCACCGACAGGAAGAACGCCATCGAGTTGCAGCGCAAGACCGCCGCCGGCAAGGAGCTGACCGCGCTCGACCAGCAGATCGAAGCCACCAGCAAGAGCAAGGGCGGCCTGCGCCCAGAATATGGTTACCACAGCAGCATCTCGCCCACACAGGACACCGCGAAGTGGGTGCAGGTGGACCTTGGTCGCAGCCTGGCAATTGACCGCGTGGTGCTGCGGCCGTGCTACGATGATTTTAACAACATCGGCGCGGGCTTCGGCTTCCCGGTCCGCTTTAAGGTGGAGGCCAGCGAGGATGCTCAGTTCAAGTCAGGCGTGATGGCCATCGTGGACAAGACCGCCGCCGACTTCACGAACCCGGGCATCGCGCCACAGGCGTTCAAGAGCACCGGCGCGACGGCCCGCTTCATCCGCATCACCGCTACCAAGCTCGCGCCGCGACAAAACGACTTCATTTTCGCGCTTGCCGAGTTGCAGGTCATGGACACCACGGGCAGCAATGTCGCGCTCAAGGCTGCTGTCACCGCGCTTGATTCCATCGAGGCCGTGCCGCGCTGGCGGAAGACCAATCTCACCGACGACATCGCGCCCGCGCCCGACAACTCCGGCGAACTCGCCGAGCTGCGCGCGAAGCGGGACGCGCTGTTGGAGAAGTTTACGGACGACAAAGCCCGCACCGAACTCGCTGCCGTGGGTAAGGACTTGCAACGAGTCGCCGCGGAGCTGAAGCAGTTTCCCAAGCCGGATGTCGTCTATGCCGGCACGGTGCATTACGGCAGCGGCTCGTTCGTCGGCACCGGGCCGGGCGGCGGCAAGCCGCGCGTCATCCAGGTGCTGCATCGCGGCGATGTGAAGCAGCCGAAAGACGAGGTCGCGCCGGGAGCTCCGGGTTATCTCGCGGGCCTGCGTGGAGAGTTTGAGTTGCCCGCCAGCCACGGCGAGGGCGAACGCCGCGCGGCATTGGCGAAATGGCTTTCTTCGTCCGACAACCCGCTCACTTGGCGCAGTGTCGTAAACCGCGTCTGGCAATATCACTTCGGGCGCGGCCTCGTGGAGACCCCCAATGACTTCGGCCGGATGGGCGCGCTCCCCACGCACCCGGAGCTGCTCGACTGGCTTGCGTGCGAGTTTCGCGACAGCGGCGGGTCATTCAAGAAGCTGCACCAACTCATCGTGACCAGCGCGACGTATCGCCAGGCCTCCGCAACAGCCGACGTGCGGAGGCTCCATCTTCCCCAGACCCCACACGCCAGACCCAAGACTCAATCGAGTCAGAGCCTCCTAACCTCGGCTGCTAACTTGGATTCGGAGAACCGACTCCTCTGGCGTCAGAACCGCCGCAAGCTCGACGCCGAAGCCGTGCGCGACGCCACGCTCTTCGTCGCCGGCAAACTCAACCCGCAGCTCGGCGGCCCGGCCTTTCAGGACTTCATTATCGAGAAGCCCGAGCATTCGCCGCACTACCAGTATCACCTCCACGACCCCGAAGACCCGAAGTCACACCGGCGCTCGGTCTATCGCTTCCTCGTGCGCTCGCAGACGCAGCCCTTCATGACCACGCTGGACTGCGCCGACCCCTCGATGCAGGTGGGCCGGCGCAACGAAAGCGTCTCCGCGCTGCAAGCCCTCGCGCTACTCAACAACGGCCTGATAGTCACGATGGCGAAGCACTTCGCCGCGAAGCTCGACGCGACCAGCGGCGACTTGAGCGCAAAAGTGGACCGCGCCTTCCGCGAAACGCTCGCCCGCGCGCCGTCGCCCGAGGAAAAGGTGAACCTCACCGCCTACGCCCAGCAGCACGGCCTCGCTAATGCCTGCCGCGTGCTCTTCAACCTGAACGAGTTCGCGTTCGTAGATTGAGCTACACGTGGCGGCGGGATCGCCACGCGCCCTGCGCGCCCCGTGCCGACCGGCCGGTTCCGACTTCGTAATTCAGGCTCAAGCGCAGGGTGAACCGTCTGCCCGCGCCAGGCGAGGGTCAGCCTCCCGGTTCCGGCACCAGTCCCGCGTGGAAGGCCTTGGCCGGGGCCGCTTTATGTCTAGTCTTGCAAGTTTATGACAACGCCGTTGATGCTCGAATCCACCATGCAACACCTGATGACTGCAACCGCCCGCCGACGCACCTTCACGCTGGTCGCGATTGGACTCGTGACCTCGATCTCCATCGCGAACGCCGAGCCTACGTTTCACGTTTACGCTCCGAGCCCGAACAGCAAACAGCTTTGGGTCATCGCGGCCAAACCTTCGTCGGCAGGCCTTGAGCTCGCTGTCGAGTCAAAGGTGGATATGGGTTTTGCGGGCAGCACCATCGCGGTGCATCTAACCAAGCCGATTCTCTACGTCGGGGCTGGGGGCGGGGCGCGCGATGCCGTGCCGGCGGCGGTCATTTCACTGGCGGCATCCGGAGCAGTCACCGGCCAGCAGCCGTTCAAACTCAAGCATGGGACCGCTTATCTCAGCACGGATCGGTCCAGCCGTTTTCTGCTCAGCGCGGACTATGGCAGCGGCGCGGTGGACATCTACGGCCTCGACGACAAGGGCGCCCCAACCAAGTGGGTCGCGGGCCGCGACGAAGGACGGAAGGAAGCCCACTGCATCCTGCCGTCGCCCGACAACAAACACCTCTACATCCCCTACGTGAAGGGAAACAACGCACTCCTCCAATACCGCTTCGACGCCAAGACCGGCAGCCTGGAGCCGATGGAACCCGCCAACGCGATGCCACCCGCTGGCACGGGGCCGCGGCACATGGCCTATCACCCCACGCTGCCCGTCGTTTACTTCAGCAACGAGCAGCACCTCGGCGTCTCCGTTTACGACCGCGACGGCCAAGGCCGGTTGAAGTTCCGGAAAGTCTGCGACGCCGTGACCGCCGACGAACCCAAGGAGGGCATCTCCTCCTCAGACATCGTCATCACGCCGGACGGTCGCTTCCTCTTCGCGGGAATCCGCGGACATCAACGGGACTTCGATTGGATCACCCGCTACCGGATTGCCGAGAACGGCGACCTCTCCCTCATCGGCCGGACCCCCGCAGACAAGATCCCGTGGGGTTTCGCGCTCTCGCCGAAAGCGGAGTTCCTCTTGGTGACCGCGTGGACTGGAGCCACGATCACCGCCTACAAGATCGGCCAGGACGGCTCGCTCGCAAAAGCGGCCTCCGTCCCGTGCGACAAGAACATCTTCGACATCGTCGCCCGGTGACCGCGTCCGCCATCGTGGCCCAGAGCAAGTAGGCGGGGCGCGCGGCACTCATGCCGCAGGAACGCGCGGGGTCTGGAATCCTTTCGAAGGCACTTTCTCTTCCCGGCCTGCTGCTGCACCCCTGCGGCCTAGCGTGCGCCCCCAGCCTTTTCTATTTCGAAGTTCGGGCTCAAGACGACTCCGCTCCGATGGCGCTTCATGACTGCTACCGGGGTTCGAGCGCAGCCAGCCGCACGGTGAGCGCGTCGAAGCCGTGGGTGCGTTCGTAAGTGGCCTCGCGCTCCACGTGCGGAGTGGCCGCGAGGATCTCGATGCCGGCGACGCGATCGCACAACGCCTGCAAGAGCGTGCGGACAATTAGCCGCGCGTGCGGCGCACCCAGGCACAGGTGCGTGCCGAAGCCAAAGGCGAGGTGTGGGTTCGGCTTGCGGTCGAGGCGAATTTCCGTCGGCGCTTCGAAGACGGTTTCATCGAGGTTCGCCGAGGCCCACGCCAGTGAAGCCCGGCCGCCGGGCGGCACCTTCACACCGTGAACATCCGTCTCCACCGGACACACGCGGCCGATGTGCGTGAGCGGCATGAAGACGCGAAAGAATTCCTCGCCGGCGTGGACGATGCGGCGCGGGTCGGCGCGGAGGTATACGAGCGCCTCGGGATTGCGGCCGAGATAGGCGAGCGCGTTCGCGATGCTGTAGATGATGGTGTCGCGACCGCCGGCAAAGGTGAGATTGCCGAACCCCATCATCTCTTCGCGCGTTAGCTTGCGGCCACGATATGTGGCCTTCACGAGCGCGGTGAAGAGGCTGTCATCGGGCGTGAGGGCGTCGCTGGCCCGCTGCCTTACCTGTGCCTCCGCGAAGTCGAACTGCTGATGCAGATACGACTCCAGCACGTTGCCCTTCTTGAACTCGCCGCCGGTCACCTTGAACACATGGATGCCCCAGCCGATCCATACGTCCGCCTCGCGTTCGGGCACGTTGAGCAGATACGTGAGCGCGCGGGACTGCGCGGGCAGCGCGAACTCGCTGACGACTTCGAGCGATTCGCGGGCGAGCGCCGTGGTGAGCAGTTCATCAATGAGCGCCTCGACTTTCGCGATGACCTCCGGCTGCTTGGCGCGTTGGAAGAACGGCTCGACCAGCGCGCGATACTCACCGTGCTCAGGCGGGTTCGTCTCGATGGGCAACTGCCGCATGGAGCGGACAGCTTCCTCGGACGGGATGGGCACGCGGAACGGCGCGTCGGAGCTGAACTTCTGCCAATCCTTGGCCGCCTCGCGCACATCGGCATGGCGGAGAATCATCGGCAGCGATTCGCCCTGAAACGGGCAGCGCAGCACGCCGTCTTTGGCGCGCGCGTCGCGGAAAGGGTCAGTGATGTGTTCCATGAAGTCTGGGTCCGGGGCTGCTGGTTAAGATGACTCGCTGATCGAAAGTGCCGTTCTACCCGTGCGGCTGCTACGCTGCAACTGCCACGAACCCGTCCGCGAGGAGATAGACTGCCGCCCCGCGCTGCCAGCCTCAGCCGGAGCGATTCAGATGGATCCGGGTGGAACGGCCAACTTGGCCGTTCTCGGCGGCAACTTGCCGCCGAGTTTCGGCACAGCGAACGCTCGAATTGTTTGGAGCGCGCTGGGCGCAGTGAGAGCGGCTGGCGGGTCGCCCGCCGCAACGGGCCGGTGGCCCGTTCCACTCAGCAGCACAGTGGATCGCTTCGGCTGCGGCCACCTACGCGTTGACCATCATCTCCTTGATCTGCTTGGTCGCGATGCCGATGGGGCGGTCGAGGGGCACGCCCATGCAGGCGAGCAACGTGGTGAGCAGGTCGCCTTGGTTGCCCTTCACGTCGGCGATGAAGCGGCCGGTCTTGAGTGAGCCGCCACTTTTGCCGGCGATGATGAAGGGCAGGTTTTCGCGCGTGTGCTTGTTGCCGTCCTCGAGGCCGGTGCCCCACATCATGATGCAGTTGTCGAGCAGCGTGCCGTCGCCTTCGCGCAGGGTGGCCATCTTCTTCACCATGTGGGCGAACTGCTCGATGTTGAAGGCGGTGATCGCGGCGACCTTGCGGACCATTTCCGCGTCTTGGTTGTGGTGCGTCTGGGAGTGGTGTTCGTTCTTGAAGCCCAGCTCGGGATAAGAAACGCCGTTGGGGGTGGAGCCGATGTAGGTGCTCACGCGCGTGGTGTCCGTCTGGAACGCGAGGACGTTCAAGTCGCACATCACCTGCATGTATTCGCTGCGCTTGTCGCCCTCGGGAATCTTGATCTCGATGGTCGGGGAGTCGGCGTCGTTCCGCTTCGTGGAGCTCACGCCGGCCTTGGCCAGGGCCGCTTCCTTCTGGCGATGCTCGATGGCGGCAATGCGCCGCTCCACGGAGCGCACGCTGTCGAGATACTCGTCGAGCTTCTCCTGGTCGGTCTTGGGCAAGCGCCGGCGCAGATCACGCGCACCGCCGAGCACGAGGTCAAGCATCCGGCGGTCGAGGGGATTGGCCTGCGTGGGCTGGCCGGGCTGGTTGGTCTTGCCGAAGAGGCGGTTCAACACGACTCGCGGGTTGATCTCAGCGGGCAGCGGTTGGGTCGGCGAACTGAAACTGCAATGGGTGTAGTAGCCCTCGTTGAGCCCTTCCTGATTCTCCTTGTGCGTCTGCGGCATCGTGGCGAGTTCCAGCGACGGCAGCGAGGTGAAGCCACCGACGTAGTTCGCCGCGATCTGGTCGGCGGAGATGCCGATGTTGATGCGGTTGCGCTGGCGGGCATCGGGCAGTTTGGCGGTGAGCCAAGTGGAGAGTTCCAGTGCGTGCGGGGCTCCGTTGAAGGGCGCGATGGCCACGCCGGAGATGCCTTTGACGAGCAGGCACTGGTCGAGCACGGGCCGCAGCGATTCCAGCGCGGGCGGCGGGCTGGTGAGAAAACTCCCGGGCGACTTGGGCCAGAACTGATCCATGATGACGCCGTGCGGCATATACATGAAGGCGAGGCGCACGGGCGGCTTGGCGGCCTTGGCTTCCGCCCAACCCATGGTTTCCAGCAGTGGCAGGGCGAGTGTGGCTCCGAGTCCTTGGAGGCAGGCGCGGCGCGAGAGGCGGAATCTATTTTGCATTGGCAGTGACGGTGGTTTGGACGCGGCGGTTAAGGAAGGGGTAACTCGTAACGACCTCCGAAATCAAGGTCTGCATCCGATAGCCGTCGCGGGCGAGGGTCTCGGCGAGTTGGTCCGCAATCAGTTGGTCATAGCCTTCCAGCTCGCGGCACAACGCGTAGGCCAGCAGCTTCTCGGTGAGATTGCGGGCAAGGTCGTCCTGCCGGCCCGCGATGATGGCCTTCAACTCCTTCGGTGTGGCGAAGCGCTTGCCGCCGGGCAACTCGCCGGCCGCGTCAATCGCCCCGCCCGAGTCATCGCGGTCGCGCCAGCGGCCGATGGCATCGAAGTTCTCCAAGCCGAAGCCAATCGGGTCGAGCAGCTTGTGGCAGTTGGCGCAGGCGGGATTGGTGCGGTGCAGCTCGGTGCGCTGGCGCAGGGTCATGCTCGCCACCTTTTGTTGGTCCTGCTTTTCCAGCGTCGGGACGTTCGCGGGGGCGGGCGGCACATGCTGGCCGAGCACTTGTTCGAGCACCCAGACGCCGCGCTTCACGGCGCTGGTGCGTTCCGGCATCGAAGTCCCGGCGAGCACGCCGGGCATGCCGAGGATGCCGCCGCGATTGGCGTCCGCGAGCTGCACGCGGCGCATCTCCGGCCCCTTGACCTGCTTCTCCAGACCGTAAAGCGGCGCGAGCGTGCCGTTGAGGAAGGTGTAATCACCGTTCACGAAATTCACCACGCTCCGGTTCTCGCGCACGATGCTCTCGAAGAACAGCCGCGCTTCCTCATACATCGCTGCGCGCAACGCGGGCGTCATCTGCGGAAACTTCGCCGTGTCGAAAGTCTTTTGCTGGAGCCCGCCCACGCCCAGCCACTGCGCGCCGAAGCCGTCGAACAATGCGCGTGAGCGTTTGTCTGCGAGCATCCGCTTCGCTTGTGCGCGGAGCACCGCCGGCTCGTGCAGCTTGCCGCTGGCCGCGAGCGACAGCAGTTCCGCATCCGGCATCGTGGCCCAGAGGAAATACGACAACCGCGACGCGAGCTGGTAATCATCCAGCGGCACGATGGGCTGGTCCGCCACCGCCTCCTGCGCAGGCGTGATGAAGAGAAATTGCGGCGAGACCAGCACGGCCTTGAGCATCAGCCGCAGCGCCTCCGGGTAAGCGAGCTGGCTCTCGCGCCCGAGGTCGAAGACTTTGACCAGCACTTCAACTTCCTCCTCCGTCGGCGGCCGGCGAAACGCGCGGCCGGCGAAGGAGCGGGCGACTTTCCGCGCCGCCTCACGCGCATCGCTGCGCGGCGACGGTGGCTCGCCCAGCAACGTCTTCGCCAGCTTCGTGGGCTTGCCGCCGACGGGACCGAGCGCTTGGTCGAGCGCGGCTTGGGCGACTCCGAGAAACTGCTCCGTCTGCAACGGTGAGAGCGTGTTCATATACCCCGCGCCCGCCACATCCTCGGGCAACTCCGCCGCCACCGCCGGGTCCACGCCCAGCAGGTCACGCAAGGTGTTGGCATACTCGGCCTTGGTGAGGCGGCGAATCACGAACGCGCCGGGGTCCTGCACGCTGAGAAACTTGATGGTGCCAATCCAGTCCGCGAACCGCTTGCGCTCGGCCTCGGTCGGCTGCTTGTCCGCCTCGCGCGGCGGCATCTCGTGGTCGCGCACGCTGGTGAGCGCGAGTTGCCAGACTCGCCGGTAATCGGCGGCTTCCGGGCGGTTAATCATCCGCGAAAAGTCCACGCCCGCCTTCCGCTTCTTGTTCCCATGGCACTCGTAGCAGTTCGCCTGAAGGAACGGGACGATGTCCTTGAGGAACGTCTGCCGGACCTCCTTCCGCCGCGCCTCGGCCTCGGCGGCGTCGGTCATCGCCGCGCGGCCTGCCAGCGCGGTGGCGAGTGAGGTGAGGATAATCCAGCAAAGGGTCTTCATGCTGATTTCAATTCCGACAACGCCCCGGTGCTCGCGCCGAATTTTTCCGCGGGTATGCCGGCTTGTTGCAGCATGCGGACGAACAGGTTGGTGAGCGGCTGGTTTTGTTTGCGGTCGAACGCGACGTGGCCCGCGTGCTTGAAGCCGCCGCCCGCGAGGATGATTGGCAGGTTGTCGCCGGTGTGGGACGAGGCGTTGCCCAGATGGCTGGCGTGCAACACGATGGTCTGGTCCAACAAGGTCTGGCCGCCGCCGTTCGTGGCCTTCATCCGCGCGAGGAAGGCGGCGAAGAGTTTCAGCTCCGCCTCCTCGACCATGGCGAGCTGCTGGATTTTGGACTCGTCCTGTCCGTGATGGGAGGCGTCGTGGTGCGTCAGCGTGACGCCGTCCATCTGGAGGTTTTCCTGGTGCGACCAGAGGTTGAGCGAGATGGCGCGGGTCGAGTCCGTCTGCAAGGCGAGGTGCGCGAGGTCGAGCCATTGGCGCTCGCGGTCCAGCATCCGG
>VHDH01000019.1 GCA_016871445.1 Verrucomicrobiota bacterium
CGGAAGCTGCGGCGGCCACTCAACCGCCAGCAACCGCAGCACCGCAGGCCCAGCGGAAGGCGTCCCCTCCTGCTCCCGACTCTTTGCCCACCGCGCCAGCGGATGCCTCGTTGCGTTTGCCGGTGCAACAGGAACTCACCGGCGCGATCCATCTCTATCAGATGGATCATCAAAGGCTGCCGGCTGACTTCACTACGCTTGTGCGGGAAAAGTATCTGCCCGCTCTGCCAAATCCACCGCCGGGCAAGCGCTTTGCCCTCGACCGCAATCGACTTCAGGTGGTCATCATGGACTAACTGCCGGCGCTGGCCGACTACAGGCTCCGTTCGTAGGCCGTGTTGATCAAGTAGTCCTTCCCCAGCGCATCCGCCAGCGGGTCAATGTCCTCCGCGCTGAAGCCCAAGTGTAGATGGCGGCGCCAGCCTTCGGCGAATTTGAACCGCTTCGAGAGTTTGCCGACGGCGCGGGACATTTCCTCCATCGAACGCAGGTAAGAGTTCATCCCTTGGCTTACGTCCAGCCAGCCTTGCTGGCTTCGGTGTGTGCCGAGCGCGGCGAGTTTGGTGCTGTGTACAGCGGTGGTGTTGACGAACGCGCCGGGGATGATCCTTCGGCGCAACGGGTCACACAGGCCGTGTGGCATGGCATGGTAGATCGTCACGTCATGCGCGAAAGTGGGGCGCGGCGGGGTGGTGTGGAAGTTCGGCATGCCGTGGGTGAAGGCCGCCGTCACCGTGAGCCGGCAGGTGTTCATGTGGTCTTCCATGTAATCCTGCGGCGAGTGCGTGAGAATGATGCCGGGCTGGGCTTCACGAATAACCGCCGCGAGGCGGCGCAGAGTCTTTACCTCGTAGAGAATTTCCAAATCGTCGCACAGGGGTGAATGGAAGTGCGCCCCGAGAATTTTAGCGGCTTCTTTGGCTTCGGCGAGGCGGGCACGACGGGTTTTCGCAGGGCTAAACTCGACGCTGCCACAGTTCCCGGTGGAGAGGTTTAGGTAGTGGGTTTGCCAGCCGCGTTGCTTAAGCCGTAGTAGGGTGCCGGCGGCGACGAATTCGATGTCGTCTGGGTGCGCAAAAATGGCGAAGGCGGATCGCATGGAGAGAGAAGGAACGGGAAGCCGCCGCCGCTGGCAATCCCGTTCTTTATCAAAGGCGCTTTTGCCCTTTGAGCTTTGGCTACTCGCTTTTACAGTCCCGCGTACATGAAGCCCCAGGGCACAGTCTATTTGGTGGGCGCGGGACCGGGCGATGCGGGCCTGCTTACGCGGCGCGGCGCGGAGTTACTCGCGCGTGCGGATGTGGTGGTCTACGACGCGTTAGTTAACGCCGATTTGCTCCGCCTTGCGCCCAAGTCCGCTGAATTCATCTATGGTGGCAAGCGCGCTGCTGCACACGCCATCCCGCAGGACGAGCTAAACCAGTTGCTTGTTACCCGGGCCAAGTCGGGCCAGACAGTCGTCCGGTTAAAGGGCGGCGATCCCTACATTTTCGGGCGCGGCGGCGAAGAGGCCGAGGAACTCGCAGCGGCGAAGGTATCATTCGAGGTTGTGCCGGGCGTGTCGTCGTTTTATGCCGGGCCAAATTACGCCGGCATACCCGTCACGCATCGCGATCACTGCTCCAGCTTCACCGTGCTCACCGGGCATGAAGACCCGACCAAGGATGAGAGCAGCATTGATTGGGCGCAGCTCGCGAAAGGCAGCGGCACAAAAGTCGTGCTCATGGGCGTTGAGCGCATCCGGCGCATCGCCGAGCAGCTCATCGCGCACGGCATGGCGGGGGATACACCGGTCGCACTCGTGCGCTGGGGCACGACGGGCCGGCAACAAAGCATTGAAGGCACGCTCGCGAACATCGCGGACGTGGTGGAGAAGGCCAAGTTCACCGCCCCCGCCGTGACGATCATCGGTGGCGTGGTGAAGCTGCGCGGGAAGCTTAATTGGTTTGAAAACCGGCCGCTCTTCGGCCAGCGCGTCGTCGTCACGCGCACCCGTGAACAGGCCAGCGACCTCGCGCACCAGCTCGCGGAACTAGGCGCGGACGTCTTGGAAATTCCGACCATAAAGATCGCTGCGCCGTCAAAGCGCGAAGTGCTTGCCGAGGCGATGGGCGGGTTGGGCACTTACCAATGGCTTGTCTTCACCAGCCCAAACGGCGTCACGAGTTTCTTTGATTACTACTTTAAAGCCTTTGATGACATTCGGGGCCTGGGTTGCGTGCGTTTCGCGGCGGTGGGTCCTGCCACGGCGTCAAAGCTAAAGGAACTCCATCTCTCCGTGGATGCGATGCCCGATAAATATGTGGCCAAGGACATCGCCAAAGCCATCGCCGAGAAGGATGACTTGGAGAATCTCCGCGTGCTTTTGCTACGGGCCGAAGTGGCGAACCCCGAGTTGCCGAAACTGCTGGAAGACGCCGGGGCCATCGTGGACGACGTGGCGGTTTATCAGACCGTGCCTGAGACCGACGATGTGACGGGCGCAGCCGCGCGGCTCACGGACGACGGCGCGGATTGGCTGACCTTCGCGAGCAGTTCGGCGGTCGAGAATTTTCATGCACGTTTTAACCTGCCCGGGTTGCTGAAGAAATTCCCCGCACTAAAAACCGCGAGCATCGGCCCTGAGACGACGAAGGCACTGACGGCGCTTGGCCTGAAGCCCACGGTGGAAGCCAAGCCCCACACGATTGATGGTCTGGTGAAGGCTATCGTGTTCTGAGTAGAGGCGGTGCCAGCTCACCTGCTTCGAAGGCGTATGATCACCCTCCAGCATTCGGGCGATGACGGATGTAGATCGCCAGCTCTGTCAGGCTCTGCTTGGGTTGGTATGCGAATCTCCCTTACGTCCCTCGCATGGCGGAAGTTGGAACCGCGCCCCATTGGGACTGACGCCTTAAAATCGTTTGGAGCACAGTAATCGTCACTACGCTCTGCTAGGCACCGTGAGCCGTGCGGACGCTCCCGGGATTCGCAGTTGGGGATAATTCACCGTTGACGGTCGGCGGGGATGGCTTACAAAGACGGCTCGCTTGCGGGCGAACCTAGACTTATCGCGGGCATAAACAAAACCGAAATGTGTGTTAACGGCGGTGGCGGGGCTTGCGGACAAGCGGGTGCTGAATTATTTAAAAGTGTGTTGGTGTTTTGTTCGACGCTCCGCCAAACCAAAAACTTTTGACCGTGATTATTTGTCCGGCAGTTGTGTGAAATAATTCACAAAGCTCCGGCCAATCCAAACAACCAGTCTTCATGTCAGACATTTTTCCCAAGTGGACCAACAAACTGCCTGCGATGGTGATCGTCGGCGGGTTGGTCGTTGGTGGCGTGGTCACAGCGGGCATCACTTATTACATGACCCCCAAGTATGCGCGCGTCGGTTACAAGCCCGTGCAGCCGGTGGCCTTCAGTCATGCGATTCATGCTGACCAGCTCGGAATGGACTGCCGTTACTGTCACAACGGCGTGGAGAAATCTTGGTATTCCAACGTCCCCTCGGCCAGCACTTGCATGAACTGCCACAACCAGGTGCTCAAGGATGATCCCAAGCTCGCACTAGTTCGCGAGTCCGCCGCAACCGGGAAGACTATCCCTTGGGTGCAAATCCACAAGACGCCCGACTACGTTTATTTCAACCACTCCGTCCATGTGAATCGTGGTGTTTCTTGCGTACATTGCCACGGCCAAGTCAACAAAATGGAAGAAGTACGTCACAGCAAGTCGCTGGGCATGGCTTTCTGCCTCGACTGCCATCGTAATCCGGCCGAAAAAATTCGTCCCAACGACCAAGTGTTTAACCTCGACTGGCAGGCCCCTGAAGGCTTCGCCAAGAGCGGGGGTGCGAAGCTGGTCAAAGATTGGAACGTGCATCCCGGCGAGAGTTGCTCCGTCTGCCACCGATGAAATTTATCCCTCCCGTTTGTCCTGAGCCGGAAATCGGCCCACAATATTTTCGTAGCCCTGAAGCAATGGCGAATTCCGCCCAGCTTCAGGAATGGGCCGAGCGTGAATTTCCCGCTGGGGCCAGCGAATTGACCGCGGCTGAGTCACGCCGCGACTTCATGAAGCTAATGTCTGCCTCTTTCATGTTGGCGGGCTTTGGCCTCACTGGATGTCGCCGTCCCACAGAATACATTTACCCCTTTGGCAAGCAGCCCGAGGGTTATATTCACGGCCTTTCACAGCACTTTGCGACTGCAATGCCCACGCGCACCGGCGCGATTCCGCTCCTCGCCAAGTCCAGCGATGGTCGGCCCACAAAAGTCGAGCCAAACCCGCTGCATCCCGACCAGGCGGGCACAGACCAGTTTGCGCAAGCTTCCGTGCTGGGCCTCTACGACCCTGACCGCGCGCAGCATTTCAAGCAGGGCGGAAAAATCGCCAAGCGGGTGGACGCTCTCGACGCGCTCGCACAAATTTCCAAGAGTGCGGCAGCCAACGGCGGTCGTGGACTCGCAATCATCGCAGAAAGCAGCAGTTCGCCGACGCGCGCGCGTTTGCAGGCGGCCATCGCGGCGAAGTTTCCAAACGCGGTCTGGGCTACATATGACGCGGTAGATGCCAGTATTCACGCGCGGGTTGCGAGTCTCGTAACCGGCAGGCAGGTCGCGCCCTACTTCAAGTTCGATGCGGCCAAGCGCATCCTCTCGCTCGATTGCGATTTTCTTGGCAGCGAAGATGAAATGTATCGCTACACGCGCGACTTTGCGAAGGGCCGGAAAATCATCAAGCCAGACACCGCGCAAGGTTTTGAACTCATCAGCCGCCTTTACACAGTCGAGTCGCTGATGACGCTCACGGGCGGCAACGCCGACCATCGTCTGCGTGTCGCGCCCAGTCAGGTTGCGTCGGTAGCGGCACAGCTCGCTGCGGAAGTGCTCAAGCAATCCGGCAACTCCGCCTCGCTCAACACCGCCGCGCTAGCGGGCGGAGCGAAGGTGGACGCGAAGTGGGTAATCGAATGCGCGAAGGACCTCGTGGCGCACAAAGGCGCGGCGCTCGTGGTCGCGGGCCAGCGCCAGCCGCTCGCCGTCCACGCGCTCGCGCACGCGATGAACGAAGTGCTAGGCGCGTTCGGTAAAACGATCCAGTTGCTGGCTGCTCCGGACCAGCCGGGGACGGGGCAACTATTTGCCACGCCCGGTGTGGAGACGGTCGTGGTTCTGTCCGCAAATCCGGCTTACACGAATTCTGATTACTGGCCTACCATCACCCGGTCGGCGAAAACCATCATCCGGCTTGGTTGTCACGAGGATGAGACGGCCAAGGATGCGACGTGGCACCTGCCCGCCGCGCACTATCTCGAATCTTGGGGCGATGCTCGCACCAGCGATGGCACAGTCGTTGCCATTCAGCCGCTTATCGCCCCGCTGTTTGGCGGGCTGACCGAGTGCGAAGTGCTCGCCCAATTGCTCGGCGATCCGACTGCGAATTCGTACACGCTCACCCGCGAGACATTCGCCGCGCTGACCGGCGGTGCGTTTGATGAGGAAAAGTGGAAGCATTTTCTGCACGACGGGTTCCTATCCGGCTCGAAGGCGAAAGCCGTCTCTACCACGTTTGATTGGAATGCGGCCGCGTCGCTTATTGCCGCTTTGGCGGTTTCCCCCGCGCCGTCCAAGGACAAGCTCGAAGTCATTTTCCACCGCGACGCGAGCGTGGACGACGGGCGTTACACAAACAACGGCTGGCTGCAAGAGTTGCCCGACCCGATTACCAAGCTCGTTTGGGACAACGCTGTGCTCATTAGCCGCGAGACCGCTACGCAGCTTGGCTTGAAGAACGGCGATGTGATTTCGGTTTCCGCCAACGGCCGCACAGTCGATGGTGGCATCTGGATTCAGCCCGGCATGGCGGACTTCACGCTCGGTCTCGCGCTCGGCTACGGCCGCAAGTGGGGCCGCATCGCGAGCTACGAGGACAAGAGCGTAGGCTTCAACGCCTACCCGCTGCGCTCCGCGAAGGGCGAGGGATTTGTCGGCGGTGCAACCGTCAAGGCCACCGGCCGCACGCACACTTTCATTTGCACGCAGGACCACTGGACGCTCCATGGCCGCCCGGTCGTGCGCGAGGCGAACTTGGACCAGTTCTTGAAACAGCCCGATTTTGCGAAAGGCATGGATCTTGACGGCCACACTGAGTTCCTCGTCAAAAATCCCGATGGATCGATCAAGAACATATATCAGCATCCTTATAAGACCCACCCCGAGTTGGCTAGCAAGTCGCACCAGTGGGGCATGGTCGTGGACCTAAACGCCTGCACCGGCTGCTCCGCCTGCGTCATCGCGTGCCAGAGCGAGAACAACATTCCCATCGTGGGTAAGGATCAGGTAGCGAAGGGCCGCGAGATGCATTGGCTCCGCATCGACCGCTATTACGCGGCAGATCCGAAGAAGAAAACCCCGGGCGGGACGCTGGATGCTTTCAAGAGCAACGCCTTAGGCACACCGGGCAACCCAGACACGGTCAACCTGGTTGAGCGCGACGAATTGCAGGCGACGAAAAAGTGGATTGATGACCCACAGGTCGTGACTCAGCCGATGATGTGTCAGCATTGCGAAAACGCGCCCTGCGAGAGTGTCTGCCCGGTCAATGCTACGGCGCATGATGACGAAGGCATCAACGTGATGGCCTACAACCGCTGCGTTGGCACGCGTTATTGCGCCAACAACTGCGCGTGGAAGGTACGTCGGTTCAATTTCTTCGATTACAACAAGCGCCCCATAGGCGGCGGCAAGTTGGCTCAGGACTGGTTTAAGATGGACGTCGGCCTTTACAAAGGTCCGCTCGGTCGCCGACCCGGCGACGAAGTTGACATCATCTCGATGGCTCGCAACCCCGACGTGACTGTTCGCATGCGCGGCGTAATGGAAAAGTGCACGTTCTGCCAGCAACGCATCGAGGGCGCCAAGATTTCTCAAAAAGTCAGGGCGGGCGCGAGTAACGACGTGGTCGTGAGGGATGGCGCAATTAAAACCGCCTGCCAGCAAGTATGCCCCGCCGACGCAATTACCTTTGGCAACACGCTCGACCCTGAGAGCGCGGTGTCCAAGCTCAAAAAGCACGACCGCAACTACACAGTCCTTGGCTTCCTAGACAACAAGCCCCGCACGACCTACCTCGCGCGCATCCGCAATCTTAATCCCGCCATGCCCGACGCGAAGATCTGGACTATCGAGGAATATCGCCAAGCCTCGGATCCACACTTTATGGCAGAACCGGCGGCTGACGGTGCCAAGAAAGGGGCCAAGCACTAATGAGCGCCGCCGTTGAACATTCTTCCGTCCCGTCCTCGGTGAAGATCGCGCCGCCGCCCGCCGAGCTGGAGCGCGAGCCGTTGGTGCTGCACAACCGCAGCGTCGGCTGGATCTCCGACCACATCGCCGGCATCTGCGAAGGCCCCGCCCCGAAGTGGTGGCTGCCCGCGCTGGCCATCAGCTCCACCGCGTTGCTGATGATGCTGGGCTGCATTGGCTACCTCATCTCCACGGGCGTCGGCGTCTGGGGCCTGAACCAGCCCGTCGAGTGGGCGTGGGACATCACGAACTTCGTCTTCTGGATCGGCATCGGCCACGCCGGCACGCTCATCTCGGCGATTCTCTTCCTGCTCCGTCAGAAGTGGCGCACGTCGGTCAACCGCGCCGCCGAGGCGATGACGCTCTTCGCCGTGGCTTGCGCCGGCATCTTCCCGGTGATTCACGTTGGCCGCATCTGGTATGCCGTTTGGTGGCTGCCGCCCATCCCCAACAACTACGAAATCTGGGTAAACTTCCGTTCGCCGCTGCTTTGGGACGTGTTTGCCGTTTCGACTTACGGGACGGTTTCGCTGTTGTTCTGGTACACCGGCCTCATCCCCGACCTCGCCACGATGCGCGACCGCGCGACGAACAAGGTGAAGAAATTCCTCTACGGTTTCTTCGCGCTGGGTTGGACCGGTTCGAACCGCCACTGGAGCAACTACGAGAAGGCATACCTGTTGCTCGCCGGCCTCTCGACGCCGCTGGTGCTCTCCGTGCACTCAATCGTGTCGTTCGACTTCGCCGTGTCGCAGGTGCCCGGCTGGCACACGACCATCTTCCCGCCTTACTTCGTGGCGGGCGCCGTGTTCTCCGGCTTCGGCATGGTGCTCACGCTGCTCGTGCCGCTGCGCACCCTCTGCAAGCTCGAGGACATCGTGACCGTCCGGCACGTGTCGCTCATGTGCAAGGTCATCCTCGCGACCGGCTCAATCGTCGGCTACGCCTACGGGATGGAGTTCTTCATCGCGTGGTATGGCGGCAACCCCTACGAGCTGGCGGCCTTCACGAACCGCGCGTTCGGCCCCTACTGGTGGGCCTACTGGAGCATGATCTCGTGCAACGTCATCTGCCCGCACCTCTTCTGGTTCAAGTGGTGCCGCGAGAACATGGTCTTCGTGTTCATCGTGAGCATCTTCGTGAACATCGGCATGTGGTTCGAGCGCTTCGTCATCATCGTGATCTCTCTGCACCGCGATTACCTGCCCTCGAGTTGGGGCTACTTCCGGCCCACCTGGGTGGACGTCTGCACGTTCATCGGGAGCTTCGGCCTATTCGTCACGCTCTTCCTCCTGTTCATGCGCTACCTGCCGATGATCGCAATCTCCGAAGTGAAGGGCGTCACGCCGCAGGCCGACCCGCACCACCCGCAGGGCGGCGCCAAGCACGGAGGGCACCACTGATGAACGCATACGGTCTCCTCGCCGTCTTCGACACTCCAGCCGACGCGATGCACGCGGCGGAAAAGGTGCGCGACGCCGGCTATTCCAAGTGGGATGTCCACACGCCGTTCCCCGTACACGGAATGGACGCGGCCATGGGCCTCTCCAACTCGAAGGTCGGCTGGTTCACTTTCCTCGGCGGCGTGACCGGCTACACGTCCGGCATGATCATGATTTGGTGGATGAATGCTTACGACTATAAGATCATCATTGGTGGTAAACCAATGTTCAGCCCGTTCTTTAGCTTTCCCGTCAGCTATGAGTTGACCATCTTGCTGGCGTCGTTTGGCTCGCTCATCGGCATGTTTCTCCTCAATCGCCTGCCGCGCCTGCATCATCCGCTTTTGAAGAACCGCAAGTTCTCCACGGGTGCGTCGCACGACAAGTTCATCCTCGTTATCGAAACGGCCGACCCGAAGTTCAACGACCAAGAAACCCGCAAACTGCTTTCATCCGCTGGCAGTAAGCACATCGAACTGGTGGAGGACTGACCATGCGCTACTTCTTTGTCGCTTTGTTCGGCTTTCTGCTCTTAGCACTGACCGTTTTTGGCATTGCTGGCCGGCGAGGTACAGACTTTCGCAAGCCACCCTTGGAAATCTTCGATGACATGGTGCGACAAGCCAAACTGCGCCCGCAGGTGCCAAACAGTTTTTTCTCCGACGGCCGCAGCTCGCAGGCATATGTCGTCGGCACCGTCGCCCAGCGTATCGGTGATCAGCCTAATCAAGCTTGGCAAGGTACCGCGCAAAACACTGGCTTGGTGCCCGGCACCACAAATTATGTTGCAGCCATCCCGGTGCCTGTGACCGCTGCGCTTCTCGAACGGGGACGCGAGCGCTACAATATCTCTTGTGTACCCTGTCACGGCCCGGTCGGTGACGGCAATGGCATCACCAAGAAGATTGGCGCGATGCCGGTCGTAGCAAGCCTGCTCGATAAAAACGCCGTCACTATCCCCGACGGCTTGGTGTTCCACATTATCGGTCAGGGTAAGGCTCCGAACATGCAGGGTTACGCCTCGACCATTCAAATCAATGACCGTTGGGCCATCGTTGCTTACGTCCGTGCGCTTCAGCGCGCGCGCTATGCAACCTTGGAAGAAGTTCCCGCCGCTGAACGCGCCATGATGAAGTAACGCCATGACCCTCCACGCTTTTCAACTCTTGATTGGTTTGCGACGCGGTGTAAGTGCAGTCGTGATTGCCCTTTTCGCTGCCGTGCTGCTGGGCAATTCAGCCATCGCTGCTGAGCAAGCCAAAACGGCGGCTAAAACAGAACAAGCTGTTGACGCTCACCATGGTCACACGCACGGTCCCGCTGGGCATCCCACCGAGCTGAAAAAGTTTGGTTACGCTTACCTCACGGCTTACATGTTCTGCCTGAGCCTCTGTTTGGGCGCGCTGTTCATCGTCATCCTCAACCATCTCTTCGACGCGCAGTGGATGGTTCCCATCCGGCGCTTTCTGGAGCACATTGCCTGCCAGCTGTTCCCCACGATGTTCATCCTTTGGCTGCCGATCGGCTTGCTCGCAAAGGAAATTTATCCTTGGTTTACGATTGATCCAGACCACGACCATGCGCTTCATGCGAAGGCAATTTTATTTAATCCCACAGCCTTTTATGTGGTATCGGGATTACTGTTTGTGGTTTGGGGCTTTATCGCCCACGGGTTGCGCCGCGCCTCACTTGCCCAAGATAAGGACGGGGCAGCTGTCCACACCCGCACGATGCGCAAGTACGCCGCCGTCGGCATCTTCGCCTTCGCCTTCAGCCTGACGGGCGCGGCCATCTACTGGATGAAGTCGCTCCAGCACCAGTTCTTTTCCACCATGTATGGCGTCGTGTACTTCGCCGGCAGCGTGTGGGTGACGGCAATCACAACTTACTGGCTGCTGCTCTACTTCAAGAATCGCGGCGACCTGAAGGACGTGGCGCGCGAAGTCACGTTCCACGACTGTGGCAAGCTCTTCTTTGCCTTCACCGTCTTCTACGCCTATATCCACTTCAGCCAATATTTCCTTATCTGGAACGCGGCCGTGCCGGAGGAGACCTTCTGGTATGTTACGCGGGAGAAGGGCAGTTGGTGGTGGGTAGGGCAGATTACTATTTTTGGCCACTTCTGGTTCCCGTTCCTATTCCTCCTGCCCATTCATCGCAAAATTAACTTCCAGATCATGAGCATGATGGCCGGTTGGGCGTGGTTCTGCCACTACCTCGACCTTCAGTTCAATATTGGCCCAGTGCTGCACCCTGACGGATTGCATTTCGGCATTTATGATGTGTTATCGCTGGTCGGGATTCTATCCGTGCTCATCTTCATGTTCAGCCGTGCCTTCAATGCTCACCCGCCCTATCCGCAGCGTGACCCTCGGGTGGCGGAGACTTTTGGTGTCTATGTTGAACCCGTTTCTAGTAAGCCTGCCCATTAACCCGCATCTACGATGAGCCGCGAAGAATCTCAAGTCGCCCAGCACAATTCCTCTTTGCGCTCCAAGATCGCTTACTTTGTTGGCGCAATCGTGATCACCCTGCTTGGCCTTGGTATCAATACGATGCTCAAGAACTATACCGAGACCGGGGCGCAAGCTGCGCGTGAGGCCCGCGCAAATGAGCGCACCAAGGCGCACGCTGAGCTGCGGCAAGTCGCCGCGCAAGAGTTGTCCTCCGCCGCGGTGCTTGATAAATCCAAGGGCATTTATCGCATCCCCGTCAATGCCGCTATGGAACTAACCATGAAGGAATACCAGCGAGACGCGGCCGCCGCTCGTGCAGGTTTTGTTAAGCGCGTCGAGGACTGGGCCAAGCCACCGAGCTTCGAGTGACCAGCAATCGAGGAGCATGATTAAATCTACCGTTCGCTACCCTTGCTCCCGAATTTGACATTGCTCAGCCCGTCACGATGACGATCACGCAATCTAGCAGCCAATCTGCCTACTCCTCCGCGCCCACTGCTGCGCAGGTTGAGTCGGCATGTCGGTTCCCAGTGTTATTTCTCGCCTTTAGCGGTGGGGCTTGGCTATTTGCTGGTCTAACATTGGCGGCACTTGCGAGCGTCCAGCTTTATAACCCAACCTTTCTTGAGGGTTGCCCGTGGGTTACTTACGGTCGGCTCCGCCCTGCTGCAGTTAACGCTCTGACTTATGGTTTCGCGCTGCAATCCGCCTTTGCTCTTGCGCTTTGGTTTATTGCTCGCCTCGGTAGAGTTGAGTTGTCCTCCCCGCTTGGCCTAGCGGTGGCCGCAAAGTTCTGGAACGTCGGCGTCACCGTTGGCGTGCTGGGGATCCTAGCGGGCGACGCCTCTGGGCATGATCTGTTGGAGTTTCCGCTCTACGCCTCATTGCCGTTGATCGCCAGTTACGTGTGTATCGCGGCGTGGGCACTTTTGGCCTTACATCGGCGCGCGGAGCGTGAAATGTATGTCTCCCTTTGGTTTGTAGGCGCAGGATTGCTTTGGTTCCCGTGGATTTTCGCCACGGCACAAAGTCTGTTGTTAGGTTGGCAGGTCACTGGCGTTGTGCAGGCGGTCGTCGCTGGCTGGTTCGGCCAAAACTTGCTGCAAATCGTCCTAACCGGCTCCGCGCTGGCGGTGCTGTTCTACTTCGTACCCAAGATAGTGAACCGCCCGCTTGCCAATCCCGGCCTCACCCGTGCCGGCTTCTGGTTGTTATTGCTTATCGGCGGCTGGGGCGGCCTCGCACAACTCGCGTCGGTGCCTGCATGGATTCCTGCCGTCAGCGGTGCGGCCAACTTTCTCGTCCTTGTGCCTGTGGCATCGTTGCTCGTATCGCTCTGGCAGACAGTTGACGGCAAAGTTGTCGAGGCATGGAGGGCAAACGTCACTTTTCGCTTTCTGCTCGTTGCTGCTGGGCTCTTGTTGCTCAGCGTTTTGAGGACCGCTTTCTTAGGCGGCCAATCGACCCAATACACCTTTTTCGCCACGGCGCGCACGGATATCGTGCTACTCGGAGTCTTCGGACTTTCTGCCCTTGGGGCGTTGCTTCACATCGTACCGCGCCTCACCACTGGCGAAGATGAGTTGCCTTCCGTCGGCTTGACTGACCTAGTTTTCTGGACATCTTTATTAGGGGTAGTTGGCGTCGCTGCCGGCTATAGCCTCGCAGGCCTGGTTCAAGCTGATGTAAACATGAACGTTACTAGGGACTTTTTAAAGGATGGAATTGTCGCTTCCGCGGAGCGATGGATGGAATTGAATTTGTCGGCCTTCGGCTATCTCAAGCTTGTTACCGCCGGTTACGCGGCATTAACCGTCGCAGCGCTCGCCTTCCTCGCGAACTTCGGTCTTGCGGTCCGCCGCTGCTTCGTCGCCTGCTGTGGAGGTGCTCGGTGAGATACGGCCCTCTTCTCGGAGCAGGCGCATTGTTCTCGTTAGTCTGCTCATGGGCCGCGCTAATCATGGCCCCGCAACTCCAACTCGGTGCGTTGGCCCCGGGCCCGCTCCCTAATTCCACCGAGGTTTACCCGCCGACCCGGCCTGGTCTCGCCGCGCAGGGCGCGGAAGTATATCGCTCGCTGGGCTGTGCCCAGTGCCATACGCGCGCGGTGCGCCAAACTCAGGCGCTATATGGCGCACGGCTGAACGAAGTGGGTAATTCGCCTAACACTCTTCTGCTCCCGGGCCTCGGCGGGTCGGACCCAAAGCCTGTTAACCTCGATCTCCTCCTCGCGCTTGCGACCATCCGGCCTGACCTTACCATCGCGCCACTGCCCCTGCCGCCAGCGCTGGTAGGCGATACCAACATCGTCGCCCGGCTGAAGCAGTTCGCGGACAATGTCGCGCTGCTCAAACGCAACGATACAAAGGTAGGCATCAACCGGCCCACCAGCGGTCCGTCGGTCAACGACCTGGCTGGTAAGTTGCCCGCTGCAGTTTTTGAGCGGGTCAGTATCGAAGCCGGTGAACGCGCGGTGAAATACCTCTCCGACGCTGGCGCAAAAGCTGAACTAACATTTTACAACCTTGGTCCGGACATTGAACGTGGCTGGGGCGCGCGCCGCACCGTGGCGCAGGATTACGTGAACGACTCGCCCGTGTTGCTGGGCAGCGTGCGCGTTGGGCCAGACCTCGCGAGCCTCGCCACGCGCGCGCCGGAGAAGTTTGCCGCGCCGTGGAAATTCGCCTCGACCAACACGGCGGCAGAGTTCGAACGTCATCTGTTGGTTCACCTTTATAATCCGCGCGTGTTGGCGAAAGATAGCACCTGTCCGTCGGCCGGCTACCTCTTCAATAAGCAAAAGCCAGAAATCCGGGCCGCTGGAGAACCTCTGACGGTGCCCGGCACAGACGCACCTGTCTTCCCTAAACATGAAGCCCGTGCCCTCGTCGCCTACCTGCTGACTCAGCGCGTGGATACCGGTGTGGCTGAGGCCCCGGTACCCTCGGCTCCCAAGGCCGTGCCTGCCGCCGCGCCGAAAGCACCCATGAAACCATGAGCCAGAACAAGCCCAAGCCCTCGCTGCAAAATAGAGATGCTGAGCCGACCGTCGCCGCTGGCGGCGGAGTTGCTTGGCCATTCGTCATGCTTGGGGTGGTGCTGTTCGGTTGTTTCCTCCATGTGGAAAACTCCGGTGGCGCTTTTCGGGCCGATGTATATCAGTCTGGGGTGAAGCTCCCGCCGCCAATGCCCAATGAGCCGGAGGAAGTGAAGCTCTACAAGACCGGGGCGCAGCTCTACGCCGCTTGTGCGGGTTGCCACCAGCCCAGCGGAATAGGTTCAGAGGCACTCAATTTTCCGCCATTGGCCGGCTCCGAGTGGGTCATGCGTGAAAAACCTGACCGCCTCGTTCGCATTATCTTGGACGCCGTAGAGGGCCCAATCAGTGTCAAGGGTAAGACTTATGATAACGCCGCGATGCCGCCTTTCCGCGGCGCGTTGAACGAACGCCAGATTGCCGCCATCGCCACTTACATTCGGGGTAACAAAGATTGGGGTAACAGTGCGTCCTACGTCACGCCTGCGCAGGTAAAGGCCATTACGGATGCCACGGCGAAGAACGCTGGCACCAAGTGGCGCGCGACCTTGCTGGAAGCTGTGCCTTGAGGCACGGTCCCCAGCACAGTTGTTCTTCTTTCCCTCCTCAACTGAGCCACGCAGATTCAGCCAACCTGCTTGCTACGTGCCCCCGAGGCTTCACTGTTTAAATTCCAGAATAATGCCGTTGGTGCCCGTCCGGTTGAAGCTGTCCGTGTGCCCGTCCATGTAGCCGGCGATGGCGCGTCCGTCGGGAAAGCGCGTGCCGTGACGGTAACCAACGTGGTTCGTGGATAGGTTCTCGATCGGCGGGTGATTGCGGCGGTAGGAAAGGTCTCCCACGAGATAAGTGCTGACGGGCTGGTTTACCTGTGCGCGACGAGCCGTGGTGACGAAATCTCCGGCAGTGACTGGCGCGCCATTAACAAAGTTCAGCGACGTGTGCTGGTTCATGCCGTAGCTGATGCGCCATGGGTTACCGGTTCCAGGGTATTCGGGGCTGGTGGCGTTGAACCATTCCTTTTGCCGGTCTGGGCAGCGCGAGAGTGAGTTGGTCCAGCTCGTCCCCTGCTGTGCGGAGTTGAACGCCTGCCCGCGAAAGTAGGGCGAGAGCAAAAAATCAAAGCTGTTATTCATTGTGTGCAACCGGCTCCATGCGTAGGGCAGCTTGTCATCCTGATCATCGCAGTAGAGGTGAGTGACCATCGCCCACTGCTTGGTGCTGTTCGTGCAGAAGGTCTGGTTGGCCTTCGCCTTGGCCTTGCTCAAGGCGGGCAGCAGCATCCCCGCGAGGATCGCGATGATAGCGATGACGACGAGCAACTCAATGAGGGTAAAGGCGTCGCCACCAGGACGTGAACTAGGTTTCATCCGTCTTAAGCTAAATCTCTCGATACTTGGGTCAACCTAATTATTCGGGTCGCGGCATTGGCGGTGGTTCGGAGCAAAGCGGCGGCATGCTAAGTCGGGGCGGCCTGTTGCGCCGAAAGTAGATGCCGTTGCACGGAGCGATGTAGCTCGCGGCCATCACGATGAGTACTTTTAGGCCCAGCAGTCCAAGGACGGGCACCGCTAGGGAGAGCACCAGCAACGGCACCCCCGAACTGCGTTCGTTGAAGGCAAAGCTTAAGCAGAAGCCGCACCAAAGCAGCACGGCCGGGGTGCCAAACAGACATGCCACCAGTCCGAGCACGCCCTTCCAGACCGGGTTTACCGGCAGGCTGGCCAGCACAAGGCTGGCCTGGCTGATCAGGACTACCGTGCAATAAAGCAGGCCCGTGACCATAATCACTGTTGGTGCGTCTACGCCACGCAGCAGCGGGGTGATCGCTAGGAAAGGCGCGCCCGCCGCGAAAAACACCGCTGCTAGCGTGAGGTTGGATAAGAATTTGCCCTCGATGATCTCCTCTGCACTCATGGGCGTGTAATAAAGCAGATCGATCCCCTCTTTCCCGTGGCGTTCACCCAGCATTAACCCACCGCCCCACATGGAAATGCAGACTCCTGTCAAAAAAGTCAGCGTTCCCACCAGCGTTGCGAAGAATTTCGCGCCAAACCCGCTTCGGCCCGCATCCATCGTGAGTAGCATCCAAGCTGCGAGCCCGAACATCGCCGCCAACGCCGTCAAAAACATACCAACCACCATCTGCCCCCGCACTGCTTGGCGCATCTCTTTCAGGAAGACGGGGTTCAGTTCACCAGCTGCGGCGCGCCGGAGCCGCTCACGCAATGGCGTCGAGCGGTGGACTTGGGGATTAACCTTAGCGGATGGCATGGGGTAAAACGGTTCTCAGCACGTGGTGCGTGAGGCTCTTGATGCTCGCTAAACAGGTTTCCCACTTACCGCTCACTAGTCCTCTTGCTAAGGCGCATCGCCTGGCCCCAACTCTCGAAGCCGCACATTTTTCCACTGCACTTGAAATGGCCCGGTGCCGGCCTTGATGCCGTGAACTTGGAGGCCGATGAAGCCCGTCTTGTCTGTGGCGTCACGAAAGTCCGCGCACGGCACACCGTTGACCCACGAGCGGATGCGATCGCCTTGAGCGGCAATGCGGTAGTGGTTCCATTGGCCGTCTTTGAAGGCTGTCAGTGCGGGTGGGCGATTAGTCAGGTTGTCGTGCCATTTTGTGAAGCGTCCTTCGTCCCAAAAGTTTCCGCTCGTGCCCTTGGCTTGAAACGTTACCTCGCACTGATAACCGAAGACTTCGCCAGCCTTGCGCACGCGCTTGGGCTGTGACGGTTGCGGCGTGTCTTTTTCGTAGGTGTGGCTCCGGATTTGAAAACCGCTGTTTAGCTCCTTGTCGCACAGCACTTCCGCCTCAAAGACGAAGTCCGCGTAATCCCGCTTGGTGCAAAGGAACGTATTCGGGCTGCCTTCGACTGTGGAGCCGACAATGATGCCATCCTTCACCTCGTATTTGGCAGTGCCGCCCTTGACCACCCAGCCTTCGAGAGATTGGCCGTTGAACAGAGAAATCCACTTCGCGCCGTCAGCGGCTAACAATGCGGTAGCGGCAAGAAAGATGGGCACAAAGAGGCCTGACTTGGCTTTCATGATTCTCAGTCTGCGCTTGTAACGTGCGTTTTCCAATCTGAAAGCAGCATCCAGCGAACTCGCTTGCTCGATCGTGGCGCGGGCTCGGCGCGAGCCATGGGGCGCTTTGGGTTGGTGGGGTGTTTGGGCCCTCCTAGGCGAGGTAGGGAATGGTCAGCGGCCCCTGTGGTAACACGGCGACGCGCGCCGCAGAGCCAAGCGCAGTGAGCCGAGTGGCCACTTCTAAGCCGATATCGCGGCAGGGTTTCAGGTGGGCGGCAGAGAGCACCTCGTCTGGGAGCTTGCTGTAGACCAACACCTCAGCCTTGCGCTGGATGAGGGCCTGAATCTGCGCTTGCCATTGCTCGGGCCGAACAAAGCCGGGGGTGGCGAGCAGCAAAAGAATTTCTTCCGAGCTGCGCGCGCTACGGAGGAGCTTGTCCAACGGGCTGTTCGCCGGCACACCTTCGCTGCATTCGCAGGCGAGAAGAATCAGGCCGCCGGGCCGCACAATGCGTGCGGCTGCGCTCATGCCCTTCACACCTTGGTAGAGATTCATGTCCAGCGGGTAGCCGCTGTTCGTGGTCACAACGATATCGAACGGGTCTTTGACCCGCTGCATTGCGGACTTGCGGACGTATTCGTAGCCGGTCTTGTGCGCCGCCTGCATGTCACCAGCGAAGACGTTGGTGATCTGCTTGGTGTCATTGAGTGTGACGTTGAGCAGGAAACTCGGACCGACGCGCAGTGCGATGTCGCGTAATTCCTCCCAGAGCGGGTTGCCGTCCGTGATCCCGAAGGCAGCGCGCGAATCGCCGATGTGGTGTGCCCCGTGGTTGCTCATCACTGTGGCCAGACCCGCGACGCCGGGCGCGATGCCCTTTGGCCCACCGCTGAAGCCTGCGAAGAAGTGAGGCTCAATGAAACCAGTGATGATCCGCACGTCGGCGTGCGCGCAATGGCGGTTAATGAGCGCGGGGGCTCCCGTGCGCGTCGTGCCAAACTGGACCATGTCTGCTTCCTGTTCGCACTCGTGGTTGATGACGCGGTAGTTCGCCACTACCTCGGGCGTGAGCATCTTCTCCAGCTCGGCTTTTGTGTTAGGACGATGCGTGCCAGTCTGGTTGAGTAGCGTGATTTGGTCGCGGGCAACGCCGTGCCGAGCGAGGTATTCCAACACCCAGGGGATGATGCGGTGGTTTGGCGTAGCGCGGGTGATGTCTGTAAAGTTGATGCACACCTTTGCGCCCGGCGTGAGCCATTCACGAAGCGGTCTCGCGCCGATGGGGTGATCCAGCGCGGCAAGCAGGCTGGACTTCTCGTCGGCCAAACCGGGGTTATTCGCTGGCTCGATGACCGTGGTGCGAGCCGCGGGAAATTCGACTGGCAAGTGGCCTTGGCCGTAGGCGAGGTTGACTTTCATCTTATCAGGTAGGGGAAGGTAAGCGCCGATGGGCGGTGACGCAAAGTGTTTCCCCGCGCTGCTTGGCGCTCATCCTAACCGCGCGCGCACGGCCATGAAGTAAATCACCAGCAGCAGCGCGAGCAGGTGCAGGATCCAATGCACACTGCGGCCTCGGCCGGTAAGTAGCTTGATGACGGAGTAGCTGATAAAGCCCAGCGCGAGACCGTCCGCAATGGAGTAGGCTAGCGGAATGCCTAGCAGCGTGAGGAACGCGGGGACCGATTCGGTGGGGTCATTCCAGTCTATCTTGTTGACGTTGCGCAACATCATCGCACCGACGAGCACCAATGCGGGCGCGGTCAAGGGCGCGTAGCCGCCCACCATCGCAATGACAGGGCTGAAGAATAACGCGAGGAGAAAAAGCGCCGCTGTCGTGAGGCTGGTCAGGCCGGTGCGGCCGCCGGCTTCAACGCCGGTCGCGCTCTCGATGTAGCTTGTCACCGTGCTCGTGCCGAGGCACGCACCCGCAGTTGTGCCCAGCGCGTCAGCCACGAAGGCTTCCTTTGCGCGCGGGAGCTGGTTGTCCTTAATGAAGCCGGCCTGCTCGCCGACGCCCACGAGTGTACCCACGGTGTCAAAGAGCACCATGAACAAGAACACGATGACGAATGGCAACATCGCCAGTGAGCATGCACCGCGTAGGTCCATTTGCAGGAACGTCGGCGCGAGCGAGGGCGGGGCGGCGACGATGCGGTCCGCGAGGGCGAAGTGTTTTACCAAAGCGGACTCGGCTATGTCCTTTGATGCTGCGAGGCTCTCCGGCAGGTGCGGCAGGGCCAGCTTGAAGACGACGGCCAGCAGCGTTGCGCCGGCGATGCCCAGAAGAATCGCCCCGCGCACCTTCCGCGCGTGCAGGCTCACGGCAAAGAAAAGTCCAGCGAAGAAAATGAGCAGGTCCGGCGAGCCAAAGTGATGGTTAAGCGTCACGCCGGTCGCGGGGCTTTTGACGATGAGGCCGGCGTTTTGCAGGCCGATGAACGCGATGAAGAGCCCGATGCCCACGGCGATGCCGTTCTTGAGGCTCGGACTGAGCGCGTTGAGCACCGTCTCACGCACGCGGAAGAGCGACAGCGTGAGAAACAGAACTCCGGAAATGAACACGACACCGAGCGCGACCTGCCACCCGTTCGCGAAACCCGCCGCTGTCGCCGCCGGAATCGCGCCAAAGACGAAGAAGAAGTTTTCGCCCATGCCCGGCGCCTGCGCGATGGGATAACGAGCGTAAAGGGCCATGATGGCGCTGGCCAGCGCGGCGGCGAGGCAGGTGGCCGTGGTCACCGCGCCGAAGTCCATGCCGGTCGGCATCCCAAACATCGCGCCTGACAGCACCGCCGGCTGCACGAAGATGATATAGGCCATCGTGAGGAACGTCGTCAGACCGGCGACGAGTTCGGTGCGGACGGAAGAGCCGTGCTCGGCGAGGCGGAAGTGCCGTTCAAGGAAGTCGTGCATCGCGACACAGCGAGTCTTGGCTTCGCGCGGAGGACCGGCAAGGCCAATGTCCGCGCGGGCGGCGGCGGCTCGCGCCACGGTTGACGCGCGCCAGCCCGCGTCGGCAGAGTCGACGCACTCAAACCATGCAAGCACCAGTCAACTCCGGCATCCGCTACGCGCACACCAACCTCATCGCCAACGATTGGAAGCGGTTAGCCGACTTTTATACTCAGGTTTTCGCCTGCGAACCGGTCAGCGCCGAGCGGGATCACCACGGGCCACATATTGACGCACTGACGGCGATGCCCGGCGAGCGGATTCGCGGCCGGCACCTGCGGCTGCCGGGCCACGGGGAGAACGGGCCAACAATCGAGATTTTCACCTACGCCCGCAACGAGCCGCCGCCGCCGACCGCGCTCAATCGCCCTGGCTTCGCGCACCTCGCCTTCGAGGTGCCCGACGTGCAGGCGAAGCGCGCGGAAATTCTTGGCTGGGGCGGCAAAGATGTGGGCCAGCTTGTGACGATTGATATCAAGGGAGCAGGCCGGCTCACGCTCATCTATATGACCGACCCAGAGGGCAACATTATCGAGTTGCAGAAGTGGCACTGACGCCGTAGGGGCACCTCCTGTCCCCCGGCGTGGGTGCTGGCGGATCATTCAGCCTTGGATCAGGGGACAGGAGCGTCCCCCGCACTCGCGCTCACTGCATCGGTAGCATCAATTCGACACGCTCGGAGCCGCGCAGGACAGTGGCCTTGAGCTTCTGGCCCGGCTTGGTGGATTGGAGGAGTTGGCCAATGAGTTCGCCTTCGGAGAGCCGCACGGATTTGCCATCGAGTTCCACCAGTACGTCTTCCTTGCGGAAGCCAGCGTTCTTGGCGGTGGCGTGCTTACCGAATTGGCCCAAGCCCTTCACGAACAGGCCGAGCTTATCTTTCGCCAGCCCGCGCGTGAGGCGTTCCTCGTCGGACAGATCGGTCAAAATCATTCCCCCGAAGACCATCGCCCGCATCGGCCAAGTGCCGACCCGGCGGGAAATGTCGGCTTTTGTTCGCCAACCGGCAGGCAACTGGAGCGTCAGCGCCACCTGTGACTTGCCACGTTTGACGGCGGCGGGCAGCGGGCCGTTGTCAGGTGCGCGGTGTAATGCCCACGCGAAGTCGGCGATGGAGATGAGTAACTGGCCGCCGAGCGTGTTGAACTCATCGCCCGCCTGTACGCCCGCCTTGGCCGCAATACTGCCGGGCTTAACGGACTCCACACGCGCCACATGGTCCGGCGCTAATATCACGCCAACGGTCTCAGGCACCGGCATCGGGTAGATTAGGTCGCTGGGCAGTGGTCGGCCGGCGTCGCGGTGGTAAGCACGGTAGGCGTCGCCGATCTGGTGGCAGTGGACGCAACTGCCGACCACCTTGCCCTCCCAGTCAAGGTCACGCTTGTATTTGCCTGCGAGGCCGGGGATTTCAATGGGCGTGGCGAACGGCACCCGGCCGCCCTGTTTGGGCAGCAGCGTAGCCTTGTTTACGGGGTACGCGGTGTGGACGGCGAGCGCGGCCTCAAGCGAGCGTTGGTAACCGACGGTGGTTTTTTCCTGCGGATTCTTTTGGTGCGTCCACGAGCCGTAGCGTCCGTAGAGCGTGCCATCGGCATTAAAGAAAAGCGTGGAGAACGAGAGGTCGTAGTCGAACTGAAACTTCGCCAACTCGATAGCGTTGGCGTTGATGAGGCGCACGCACACGAACTGGTCAAGCAGCGGCATCAACGCCGGTGAGGTGAGCACGCTGGCGTCAAGTCCCATGCAGGAGAAGCAAGGCACGCAGCGTAAGACGATGAGCAAAGGCTTGCCGGTACGTTTCGCCTCGACGAATCCTTTTTGCCAGTCGTTATAAATCCACCGTCCGTCATTTTGCATCTCGGCTTTGTCCTTACGAACTGCTCCCTCGCGGTCCTTGACGGCGTCGGCGAGGGCGTTGGCAGGCGAAGCGATTAACAGCAGAGGCGCAAGTAAAAGGAAGGATTTCACGGGTGGAGTTTATTTCTAGACGTATCAACCCGTGAAAAATTTCGGTAAAACCTGATTAGAATGCGGCTAGGTCGCAGCTGGATGAGCTTCTTTCTCCGGTGAATTGAAGCCAGAGCAAGTTTCTCAACCCGCGGGCACATAAAGGTGGCAGAAAGTCATTTCCCGCAGCCTGATTAAGAAATTGGGTGCAGCGGAGCTACGCGAGTGGTCGTTTCCAGATCGGCACCATGCGCTTCATCTCGTCGATAAGCCATTGGCAGGCGGCGAAAGCTTCACTCCGGTGCGGCGCGATGACCTCGACCCACAGCGACGATTCGTTGACCTTCACCACGCCGAGGCGGTGGACAAGCCGGATGGACTCCACTGGCCAGCGGCGCTCGATCTCATCGAACAACTTGTGAAATTGATGCTCGGCCATGGGGCGGAAGCACTCATATTCGATGGCGGAAATGGGCTGAGCATCCTCGCTGCCACGCACCACGCCACTGAAATACACCGCCGCGCCCATACTGCTACCCATGCGTCGCACGGCGACGCAGGCAGGCTCGTCAATTGGGTCGGGGGAGAGGATGAGAGAGCGGTGCAAGGAGTAGTGATTTACGGGTTGGTAATTACAGCATGGTATTCAGTGTTTAGTCATCCACCCTGCACCGGCGGGAACAAACTGACTTCGTCCCCATCCTGCAGGAGGTAGGCTCGGCCTTGATACTCGACGCCAACGGCAACAAGCGTGGACTTGTCCAAGGCAGCGAGCTTTGGGAACCGGGTGTGCAGCCGGCCGATCAAGTCGCCGAGAGTCGCGCCCTTTGGCAGCTCTTCGTTGGTCTGCGTACAGCCGGTCAGCTCTTTGAAGTATGACCAGAATTGGACACGAACAGTCACGGTGGGCACCAGATGTGTTATGCGTGAAACATCCAAGCCGCCTGTTGTAAGTCAGACATAACTTGTTGCGTTTTATGCCTGATACATCTCAGGTTTCAGTACACCCACAAAAGGCAGGTTGCGATACCGTTCTGCGTAGTCGAGGCCGTAGCCGACGACGAAGAGATCGGGAATCACGAAGCCAAAGTAATCAGCCTCGACTCGCTCGACGCGGCGGGCGGGCTTGTTGAGTAGCACGCAGGTCCTGATTTGTCGGGGCTGGAGCTGCTGGAGCTTTGTGATGACAGCCTTGAGGGTCTTGCCGGTGTCAAGTATGTCGTCCACCAGCAGCACGTCGCGGTCGCGCACTTCGAGGCGCAGTTCCTTGGTGAAGACCAGCTCGCGGGAAACAGTGCCGATTCCATAACTGGAGACGCCCATGAAGTCGAGACGTAGCGGCAGGTTTAGGCTGCGGATGAGATCGGCAAGGAACATCACCGTCCCGTTGAGCAGCGAGACAACCACGAGGTCGCGTCCACGGAAGTCACGCTCGATTTGCCGGGCTAACTCGCGCACGCGGCGATGGATCTGCGTGCGGCTGATGAGGACGCACTCCAGCTCCTTGCGCAGCCGGGGCGGCGCGCGTCGGACGAGCGAGAGGGGCGAGGGCTTTTTCACGTCGCGGTCGAGTGAAGCAGAAGCCGGCGCGGATGGAAAAGAGAGAATCGCGCCGTCACTTCGTCGGCGGCGGAGCGGTGGACTTCGCCACGGGCGACGCTTCGTCGGCCTGGCGGGTGAACAGCACGACTCCGAGCAAGAACAACGCGATGACGATGGCCACCGTGGTAATGTATAGACCGGTGATGGATGGCTCGTAGCGAAATTCGATCTCGTGCTTGCCAGCGGGCACCTGTACCCCGCGCATGAGGTAGTTGCAGCGCAGCAATGTCGCGGGCTGGCCGTCTACGGTGACGCGCCAGTTGGGCGAATGTTTGTCGTTAAGCAGCAGCACGGACGGCGCGGTGGCGGTGGCTTCGAGGCGCAGGCGCTTGGGCGAGTAATTGGTAAATTTCACCTCGCCGGTGTTGGTGCCCTGCGCGGCAGCAGCCGGAGCGAGCGGCGCGGATATGATGACGGTCTCGTGCGGGTTGAAGGCGGTATTAGTCAGCAGGCTTAGGGCTTCAGAGTCGTTGGTAGTCGCCAGCCAGCTAGTGAAAAGCTTGGTACGCGGCAGGGCACCAGTGAACTCGATGAGCGCCAACTGGCCGGGCCCGTTAGTTATGACCGTGACCTCATCCATGCGGGTCGGCGTGGTGACACCGGGTTTGGACACGATGTCAAACGGCGTGTGAATGCGGAAGCGGCGGCGGCCGGAGTCGAGCTGCGCGGCGATGCCGTTAAGGAAATTCGAGTCGTTCAGCCCGAAGATGAAACGCGTATTGGTGAGCTCCCACAGGCGGGTAAGCGTGCCACTGTTGCCCATGAGCGCGGCGCGGTAGGCTTGATTTTCGGTGGTCTGACGTGGTTCCTGAATGATGTCGAGCGTCTGAATATTGTTATAAGGGAACAGGTGTTGCGTCCACTCCAGCCCGTAAAGCTGCTGAAAGACGCTGAACTGTTGGCCAAGTTGGAACGGCACCGCCTGCACGCGGCCCGCATGCGGGGCCTGCTTGAGAAATTCAATGATGGGGTTGCTGGCGTATTTGTCCCGATAGTTCCAATACACAACCCACGGCGCATTGGCGCGCGCGAGGTCCACGGCTATCAGCATCCCCATCGTCACGCCCGCCCAGCGAACGCGTCCTGACCAGTAACCGCTGAAAGCCACCACTAGCACGGCGACTGACAGCGTGAGAAAAAGCACGAATAGACCGACTTCGCCGATGCTGAAGGATGCGATGGCTTTCGCCATATCCTCGGAAAACGCGACTTCACGCAAGTGCTTCTCCAGTTCGTTGCGTGCCGAACTGTACAGTAGCAGCCCGACAAATCCCACCGCTGTCAGCAAGCCCATGCCGATTGTCCATCGGCGCTCAAATCCGGTTACGGTCGCCCACCAGTCCTTGACCTGATCTGCGAGCGGTTTGCTCGAAGCAGCAGCAGGACGAATGAACTGCCTGGCCAGCGCTTGCAGTCCGTAGCCGCACAAGATGATCAGTGCGAGGTGAAACGGATGCATGAACTTCACCGGGTTGCGAATGGTCGAAGCGTATGGCAGTGAGTAAAACAGCTTGTAGAAAGGTGCGTATTTGCCGAAGGCCAAGAGCAGCGACCCCAGCGCGGTGACTGTCCAGAACCACACCAGTTTTCGTTCGGTGTCGTTGAATGCACCCTGGTTTCGGAGGGCCTGCGCGATAGACCAAGCGGCAAGCAGCACCACGAGCACGCCGGCGTATTCGCCCGAGCCGGAGTAGCGATGCACGCTGGGATTGGAAAGCATGGCGCGGGCTTGCGCGTCCCCCCTTGCGGCGGCCTCCTGCAACTGAGTCATCATCGGATTCTGGCCCACGGTGCCCCAATAAGCGTCACCGTCTTGTGTGTTCATGCGGTAGCCGTAGAGGCCCGGGATAAGCACGCGCAGGGTCTCGATTTTCGGCAAGCTCCACGTCGTTGCCTCAGCGTAGCGGCGTTCGCGGGTATCCTTGTCTTGCGTCATGCCCACGACGCCCTTGATCTGAGTGTTGAGAAGATTGATGAGGGTGTAGGCGGCGATGAAAATAGCGCAGCCTGCAATCAGCGTTAAGCGTCCGAGGCCTCGAATCGCCCATTGTCTGCCGGGTTGCGAGTTTTGTGTCCACGCGTGGAACAGCGCGAAGCCGGCGATGATGAGGCTGAAGATTGCTCCAGTGTCAAAGCCCTCCATGACCGCCAGCCCGGTGGCGAACCCGGCCAGCAGCGTCAGTGGTAGAGATCCTCGACGCGCCGCCGCTAGTAGTGCCGCTAACGCGAGAAACACTGCCGCTGTGCCCATTACCCACATTGAAAGGCCCCACGCGGCGACTGAAAAGCGGTCGCCGTTGAGCGCAGCAGCGATTCCGCTGACCGTGCAGACCCACGGCGTGAAGCCGCATTGCCGGAAGAACAGCCACGCCGCGCAACCGAGTAAAAGCAACGAAAGCGGCACTATTACTTTGGCCAAGCCCACTGGACCGAGCAAGCCGGTAAGCAAGTTTGACACGTTCGGCGCGGAAGCCACGCCCTCGTTCCCCACCCAGTTTAAGTCCGCCCACACACCCAGCATCGCCTCTGGCATCCGGCCGGCCGCAGCGGAGTTCGCCCCCAGCGGCCCATCGTTGGCGAAGACGATGTATTCAGGGAGAAAACTCTTCGCGAATAGCATGGCCAGAATTGCGGCCAGAGAAGCGAGCAGCGCGAGGAAAGCGTTGCGGCCGTGGGGCAAGGACGTCGGGGCGACGGGAGGTTGGGCCATAGCAAATCCGGCGAATCGGGCCGGCACCGATGCGCGACGGTAGCGAAACCGACCTTGCTTCCAAGCGGAAACTCGTCTCAGTCAAGTTCGACTGACTGAAGCAAAGCGTTTGGCGCCCGAATCCCCGGGCAAAATCTGCCACAGAACTACTTTTTGGCTGCACCATTGGTCGGTGCGCCCGGCGTGGCGGTGGCTTGGGCATTAGGCGCGGGTCGAGCTCCTGCCTTTGGCGGGTCCGGGTTTTTGAAGAACGCCATAATGGCGAGACCCGCACCGATTAACGCCAAAATTACCCCAGCTTGCGAAAAGCCTCGGTTCCCTGCCAGAAGCGTCAGCGAGCAGAGCACCACGGCGACTTGGAGCGCGATCTCCGCGCGGTCGAATGCGTCATTCTTCTTTCCAGCTAATGAGGCTTCGGCCTTGGTGACCTCGGCCTCTTTAAGGATGTCCTCGTTTTCCTTTTTGTATTCTGCGTTTTTTTCTAGTAGTTTTTTCTTAAGCTTCAACATGGACTCGCGCTGGGCGTCAGTTGGGCTGCCCAGCAAGTCTAATTCAATTTGGGCGATCACTTGGTCGTTCATGGCACTGCGAATGCGCTTGGCCTGGTACCAAGCGAAGCCGTTAGAGGCTTTTACCTCATTGATGATCATGTCGTTGGCGGCGTTCTTCCCAAAGGAGGAGACGATAGCCATCACGACGGCGATGATGGCGATCTTGATACCAACTCGCTTATCCTCCTTGTTGTCGGCATCTTTCGGAATATCAACCTCAGACATAATTTTGGTTTGGTGATTTAACTTGGGATTGGGGTCAGAAAAATCTATTCGGCTACCAACGTCTGTAAGGACTGTCAAAGTAACTGCAGGTGGAGCCAACTAGGCCGGCATGAGAGATGGTTTGCTCAAAGCAGCCCCTGATACGCGAGCCAGAGTGAGCGGTAATACTTCATAAGTCTCACGGGATCTTTGCTGTCGGGAATCTCGGCGAGGCAATAGCCTTGGAATTTGATTTCATTGAGGCGCGTAAGTAAGCGTCGGAAGGGATAGTCTTCCAGATGCAGATCCCGCATGTGGACGGTGAAAATCTTTCCCTTCACAAGGTCGAAGTTGTGGTCGAAGCCTGCGCCGTCTAGATCGGTGGGATTGGAATTCCAGCAAACGCCGACCATTCGGTGGCTGGCAATGTCAATGAGGGTCTTCATGTGCGGCAGGAGCTGGGTGCCCGCGCCATGGACCTCAACGCGGATTTGCTGGCCGTAGCCGCTGGCGAACTGGCCTAGTTCTTGGAGGGACTTACCAATTTGCTCGAGCGTTTTCTCGACTGGGACCTCCTTGGGGAGCCCGTTAGGTCGCACTTTTACGCCGCTCGCACCCACGTCGTGAGCTAGGACAATATATTCCTTTGTGGCCTCGATGTCTCGGCGCAACTTCGTCTGGTCGGGGGTGTGGTAATCGAACGCGCTGCCAAGGCTCATTAGCTCGACCTTCGAATTCTCGAAGCGCTTGCGTACCTCGTCGCGTTGGGCCTTAGTGAGATCGACTTCGACCTTGTGGGCGTGTGTGGTGCGCAGCTCGACGCCCTCGAATTTAGCCTCAGTGCAGTTTTTGATGATCGTGGGAATGTCCCAGTCCTTGGCGAGGTTGTAGGTAACGGTACCAAGTTTCATACCGGACGGTTTCGAGAACGTCATGCCGGACGTGAGCCCGGAGGATTTATCGGCGGCGTGGGCCGGCGCGCTGAGCGCGGCCGAACCGAGCGCGGCCGAGGTGAGGAATTGGCGGCGGTTGGGGTTCATGAGATAGGTCGAGTTACTGCCGTTGAAATAACAAATTAGCCAACGTAGTCACGCCGATTTCTACAAGGGAAGCGCCGGTGTTGGATTTACCTGCTTTTGCAGATGCCCGACGCACCGCCTAAATCAGAAGTGCCGCCCAAGTCGGCGCTTGCCAAGCCGCCTGCCTGCCGGGATTTTACCCGTGTGGTTTGCCACTCATGAACGATGCGGAAGCCAAACGACTCGAGGCGCTCCGGCGTTATCACATCCTCGACACCCCGCCAGAGCAGGCCTTCGACGATCTTGTGCAGCTTGCGGCGCAGTTATGCCACACGCCCATCGCGGCGGTTTGCCTGCTAGATGCGGACCGCGTGTGGGCCAAGGCTCGCACGGGTGTCACCGCAGGTGAGACGCCGCGGGAAAACTCCTTCGTCGCGTACACCGCTCAGCAGGCGGGCACCTTTGTGGTGCGCGATACGTTGGCGGACGAACGGTTCCGTGAGCATCCGCTCGTGAAGGATTCGTCTCCGGTGCGCTTTTACGCGGGGCAGCCGTTAGTCACGCCGGAGGGGCAGTGTGTCGGCGCGCTCTGCGTGATGGATCGTGTGACCCGCGGGCTGACGGGGCAGCAGGCGTTAGCTTTGCAGCGGCTTTCAAGACAAGTGCTCACACAGCTTGAAGTTCGTCGGCATGTCGCCGACTTAGAGAGTGCCATCAAGAAGCACCAAGAGACCGAGGACGCGCTGCGATTTACTGAGGCAATGTTCCGCGGCATTTACGAGAACGCCACGGATGGCATCTTTCAGACCACGCCCGATGGTAAGTTCCTTTCCGCCAATCCAATGCTGGCGAGGATTTACGGCTTTGCCACGCCGGAGGAACTGGTCACAGCATTAAGCGACGTGTCCCGTCAGCTTTACGTGGACCCAGCGAGGCGCGAGGAGTTCGTGCGACTAATGCACGAGCGGGAGATAATTCAGAACTTTGAGTCGCAGGTCTTCAATGCGCGGGGCGATGTCATATGGATCGCCGAAAATGCCCGTGCTGTTCGCGACGCCGCCGGTAACCTCCGTTACTACGAGGGCACTGTCGAAGACATCACCGAGCGCAAGCGCGCTGAGCTTGCTGTGCAGGAGGCGGAGCGCCGCTTTCGGTCTGTCTGGGAGAAGTCCGTAGATGGTATGAGGCTCACGGACAAGGACGGTGTATTGCGCGCGGTCAACCCCGCTTACTGCCGCATCGTGGGCATGAGCGAGGCGGAGCTGATCGGGCAGTGTTATACCGCCAGTTACCAAGATTGCGAGGAGGTGCGGCAACTACACCAGCTTTACAAGGAGAGCTACCAGCGGCGGAACATTCCCGAGCACATAGATCGGAAAATCCTCTTTCGCAATGGCCGCTGCGCGATTTTGGAATTGTCCAACTCGCTCGTTGAAATCGAGGGGCAAGATCCGCTCATCCTGAGCATCCTGCACGATGTAACGGAAAACCGTCGCGCCGAAGAAATGTTGCGTAACTCGGAGGGCCGCTTCCGCTCCATTTGGGAAAAGTCCGTGGACGGCATGCGACTAATCGACAAAGACGGTATCACGCGCGCCGTGAACCCCGCCTTCTGTCGGCTTGTGGGCCTGACCGAGCCGGAGCTGCTGGGCCGGCCCTACACGGACCATTACGACCAAGGGGAGGACGCACAGGCGCGGCTGGATCGCTTCCGTAAGGAGCACACCGCGCGCAGCATCCCTGAGCACATGGAGCGACGCATCACGTTACGTGATGGGCGCACAGTGGATGTCGAGTTATCCGTCTCATTTGTCGAGGTTGCTGGCGAGGATCCGCTGGTGCTGACCGTTTTTCATGACCTCAGCGATCGCAAGCAGGCCGAGGCCGCACTGCGTGAATCCGAGTTCCTCTACCATTCATTGGTGGACAACTTGCCGCAAAATATGTTTCGCAAAGATGTGGCTGGGCGCGTGACCTTTGTAAACCAGCGTTATTGTCAGGAGATGGGCAAGTCGCGTGAGGAACTCACTGGCAAGACCGACTTCGACCTTTTCCCAGCGCACCTCGCGGAGAAATACCATCGCGATGACCAGCGCATCATTCAGTCACGCAAACCATTTGAGGCTGTCGAGGCTCACTTCACCCCCGAGCGTGGTAAGACCTACGTACAGGTTGTCAAAACGCCGCTCTTTGATCGCGACGGAAAGGCCTTGGGCATTCAGGGTATTTTTTGGGATGTGACTGAGCGCAAGCGCATGGAGGAACAACTCGCCTTTGAGCGCGACCTCCTTCGTGCGCTACTCGACAACGTCCCTGACCGCATTTACTTCAAAGACACCGAATCAAAGTTCCTCCAGTGCAGCATGGCGATGGCCAAGCGCCTCGGTTTGAAGAACCCCGAGGAGGTCGTGGGCAAGCGAGATTTCGACTTCCACCCATCAGAGCTGGCCCGCGAGTTCTTCGCCGACGAGCAAAAAATCCTCTCCACCGGCACGCCCATCATCAACAAGGTCGAGCGGCAGTTTGGCGCGGATGGAGGGGAGATTTGGGCCTCAGTCACGAAGGTGCCGCTGCGCAACCGCGCGGGCTTCATTACCGGCATTATCGGCATCTCCCGCGACATCACCGAAATCAAACGCGCTGAGCGCGACCTCCAGCAGGCCCGCGACGCCGCCCTCGAGTCCACGCGGCTCAAGTCGCAGTTCCTCGCGGCTATGAGCCACGAAATTCGTACGCCCATGAACGGCGTTGTCGGCATGATTGAGCTGCTGTTGGACACCGATCTTTCGCCTCAACAGCGCGAGTTTGCTGAAACGGTTCACTCCAGTGCGTATGCGCTGTTGCACATCATCAATGACATCCTCGATTTCTCCAAGATTGAGGCCGGCAAGCTTACCTTGGAGGTGACCGACTTTGACCTGCGCGAAGTCGTCGAGCGCAGCGCTGAGTTGCTCGCGTATCGCGCTCAGGCAAAGAACCTCGAAATCGTGTCTTGGATGGCCTCGGACATCCTGCCACACCTGCGAGGCGACTTGGTGCGCATTCAACAAATCCTTGTCAATCTCATCGGTAACGCAGTCAAGTTCACCGAGCGTGGCGAGGTCGTGTTGCGGGTCCTTAAAGAGTCTGAGACCGACACGCGCGTAACCTTGAAGTTTGCTGTTGAGGACACCGGCATTGGGATTGCAGCCGAGGCTCAGGCAAAGATTTTTCAAGCGTTTACGCAGGCCGACGGTTCGACCACGCGCAAATACGGAGGCACTGGCCTTGGCCTGTCTATCTCGCGTCAACTCGCAGAGCTAATGGGCGGCAAATTGGAGTTGCAAAGCGTGCTGGGCATGGGCTCTACCTTCTGGTTCACCGTCTCCCTAGAGAAGCAGCCAGGGCGTCCATCGCACGAAGTTAGCTCACGTTTAGTGGGCGTGCGGCTGTTGGTCGTCACGGAAAACACTCACCTGCGTCAAGCCCTCGCCAGCATGACGAACCTTCTTGGCATGAATTGCGCAGGTGTAAGTACAAGCGACGAGGCCCTACACGCGCTGCGCGATGCTGTGGCAAACACGACTCCGTTCGACGTCGCAATTCTCGACATTAAGCTCGCCGGTGCGGACGGGCTCACGCTGGCGCAGAACATCAAGGCGGAGGCCGCCATCGGAGACACAAAGCTAATCCTCCTAACGCCGCTAGGCCAACGCCTCGAGGTGGAAATCATGAGGTTGGCTGGCCTCTCTGGCAGCTTACTCAAACCCGTCCGACTTTCACGCCTCGAGGATTGTTTACTGCGTGTGCTCACGCAAAACGACCGTGCATTGGCACTGCCAAGCCCTTCGGAGACAGCTTTCCTTCATCGCGGTAAGGTGCCACCGGGCGAGACGCGTCCATTACACATCTTGTTGGTCGAAGATAATTCGGTGAATCAGCGCGTCGCTCTGCTTCAGCTCAAAAAACTAGGTTACGAGCCGGATACCGCGCTCAACGGCGAGCAGGCGGTTACTGCCGTTCAGTCTCGGCCCTATGATGTAGTGCTTATGGACTGTCACATGCCCGTAATGGACGGTTACACCGCCACGAAGCTCATTCGTGAGTGGGAGCAGCGGAGCAACCGCCCGCGACTGCGCATCCTCGCGATGACCGCTGACGCTGGGCGCGGCGATGCGGAGCATTGCTTCGCCGCCGGCATGGACGATTTTATTACCAAGCCCGTGCATCTTCCGGAGTTGAGCGCCGCGTTGGAGCGCGTTAACGTCATTTCCACTGCTGTTGGAAGCGATTCTCCGCTGAAAGAGGATTCGGCGACAACGGCCTTGGCTGACGAGACCACCCTCGATTTTTCCGTCCTTGCCACTCTTCGCGATCTAAGCGAGCCGGGTCAGCCCGACCCGGTGGTCGAGTTAATTGATCTTTTCATGGAGGACGCGCCCGATCGATTGCATGCCATGCAAACTTCGCTCGACTGCCGCGACCAAGAGGCGCTTAAGGTTGCCGCACACTCTCTCAAGGGCAGCGCAAAAAATCTTGGGGCCAAACCGCTGGCGAAGATATGCGCTGAGTTGGAAGGGCAAACTGTCGCCGCCGACTGGGACAATGCCCTGCTAACCATCAAAGCCATTGGCCAAGAGTTTGAAAAACTTCGCGCCTTACTGGCGGCGGAGAAGCAGCGGTAAGGGATTTGTCCCGGGACGGCACTCCGCCGTTGAACGGTTTATTCCTTAATGTTAGTGTCCCTTTTTGACTCTCTCCAGCTTGCACCCTCTCCTTTACGAAATAAACACCCGCTGTTGGCTGCGCGAACTTTCCGTGCGGGCTGGGCGAACCATCCAACTCGGCGACGTGCCGGAGGAGGAGTTCATCGCCTGGAAACGGAACGGTTTCACGCACGTCTGGCTCATGGGCACTTGGGCCACTTGCGCTCGTGCTCGTGAGGCCGCGCTAAATGACTCAGCGCTTGTTGACCAATTCCGCCGCGTGCTGCCCGACTGGACGCCCAGCGACGTGGCTGGCTCACCCTACGCGGTCGCCGACTATCGCGTGCCGGAGTCGCTCGGCGGCGAGGAGGGCCTGCGGCAGTTTCGCGTGCGCCTTCACGCGCACGAGCTGAAGCTTATTCTCGACTTCGTTCCAAATCACACCGGATTGGGACATCCGTGGGTAAAAACAAAACCAGAGCTGTTCGTGCAGGGACAACCCGGCGCGCATGAAACATTCGTCACGGAAACCAACGCCGGCAAGGCTTGGATCGCTCACGGTAAGGATCCGTTCTTTCCATGCTGGAACGACACCGCGCAACTCGACTACCGGCGCTCTGACACGCAGGCCATGATGCAGGAAGTTCTTAAAAGTGTCGCTGCCCGCTGTGATGGAGTTCGTTGCGACATGGCAATGCTCATGCTTCGCGAAGTCTTCGAGAAGACGTGGGCGGCGTTTCCAAGCACGGCCCCGCAGGCTCCGGGTGAGTTCTGGACTGATGCCATCGCCACCGTGAAGCGCGAGTTCCCCGGCTTTCTTTTCTTGGCCGAGGTGTATTGGGACCTGGAGCGGAGTCTTCAGCGGCTCGGCTTTGATTACACCTACGACAAGTGGCTTTACGATCATCTCGCCTACGACAACTACGCCGAGACGCAAAGCCACCTGCTCAACTTAGAGCCGGACTTCCTTTGCCGTAGTGCCCACTTCCTTGAGAACCACGATGAGCAGCGCGCCGCCACACGGTTTACTTTCGAGGAGCACAAGGTCGCGGCCGTGTTAACCTTTGGCCTGCCGGGGATGCGTTTTCTGCACGAGGGCCAGCTCGAGGGTGCACGCGTGCGCCTGCCTGTGCATCTCGCGCGTAGGCCTGTCGAGCCAAACGACGCGCAAATTAGCTCCTTCTACACGCATCTATTGGCCGCGCTGAAAGCCACTGCTGTCGGCCAAGGCGAATTTGAAATTCTGCGCCCGCGCTCTGCGTGGTTCGACAACCCGACTGACCAGTGCTTTGTAGTCGTGCAATGGCAGGCCGCGCCTGACTGCTTCGATCTCGTGGTCGTCAACCTCGCTTCGCAGCCCAGCCAGTGTTACGTCACGCCCACCGTCGTGGGCCTGGCGCGGCGCGAGTGGAAGATGAATGACCTGTTGGGCGAGGAAAAATACTGTCGCAACGGCAGTGAGATGGCCGCACGTGGCCTTTACCTCGCGCTACCCCCGCGCGGCGCACAACTATTCCATTTCACGCCCGCGAAGTAGGCGCGCTTTGCTGCATCAGCCAAGCAATAATGGCTTTCTGCGTGTGCAGTCGGTTCTCTGCCTCGTCGAAGATGGTCGGCGCGTTGGCTTCAAAGGTCGTTTCGTCAATCTCCTTACCGCGATATGCTGGCAGGCAGTGCATCACCAACGCGTCCGGCGCGGCGAGCTTCACTAGCGCCGCGTTGATTTGGTAGCCGGCCAGCGCGTGGATGCGTTCGGCCGCCTCAGCCTCCTTACCCATCGAGATCCACACGTCCGTATAGAGCAGGTGTGCGCCTTTGGCGGCGGCTTGAAGGTCGGCGGTGAGGACAATCTTCCCACCCTTGCCGGCAATGCTGCCGGTGATGACTTCACCTGTGGGTGTTGGTTGCGCGTGGACGTGCGTAAAGCCCGCGCGTTCGAGCAGCGACATCGGCGGTTGAAACGCTTTCGGCGCGGCGATGCGCAACTCGAAGCCCAGCTTGGCCGCTGCGAACACCCAGCTGGCCGGCACGTTGCATGCGCCGTCGCCCACGAAGGTGACTACTTTGCCTTGGATCGGCCCTCGCCGCTCCTGGAACGTGAAGATGTCCGTGAGGATCTGGCAGGGATGCTCCTCGTCTGTCAGCGCATTAATGGTCGGAATCCCTGCGTAACGGGCGAATTCCACCACATCTGCCTGTGCAAACGTGCGAAAGACCACGCCGTGAACCATTCGGCCCAGCACCCGCGCCGTGTCCTTGATTGGCTCGCCGCGTCCGAGTTGTATGTCCGTCGAGTTAAGGAATATCACGTTGGCGCCCAGCTCCCGCAGGCCGACTTCGAAAGACACGCGCGTGCGCGTCGACGACTTGGCGAAGATGAGCGCCCACGTCTGCCCAACCAGCGGTAGGCAGGCGTGCCGGCCGCGTGCGTGCTTCATTTCAGCGGACGCCACGAGGATCGCTTCCATGTCCGCCCGGGACAATTGCTCAAGGCTTAAAAGGTGTTTCATGGTCAAGCCAAAGGGCGGAGTGTAGGCACGGAAGCGCGAAGTGCAAAAACTTTCTCCGGACATCACGCTCGCTTGGCGACCGAAATAACCTTTTGCATCCCAGCAATCCGATGCTATAAAAGCAATTCGTTCGGACGGACCGGACGACTCATTTACCTATGTCGCAACATCGCAGTCTCCGCGCCTCAAGCACCCTTGGGGCCAAGCGTAACGTCCTCAAGCGTTACGAGCGCGTCCAAGTCCTTAAAAACGCTGGTCAGTGGAAGGAAGGTGACCGTGTCACCGGCCTCCGCAAGACTAAACCCCCGGTTTAGGCCGCGCTGCCAGAGTTGACTCATTGGATAGACAGCCGTCCGCCGCGAGGTGCGACGGCCTTTTTGCTGGTGCAAGTCCGCCTTCAAAAGTTTCTTGCCGAGGCTGGTGTGGCGTCCCGCCGCGCAGGCGAAAGGTTGATTGTCAACGGCTTGGTTGAGGTCAACGGTCGCGTCGTCCAGCAACTCGGTGCAAGGGTTGACCCGCTCCACGACGAGGTAAAGGTCGAGGGTCGGCCGGTCAAGGCTCGCCGAAAAATTCACGTGGCCCTGCATAAACCGCGCGGTTTTCTCTCCACGCGGAGCGATGAGTTGGAGCGGCGCATCATCACTGATTTGCTGCCGAGGGAGTGGTCTCACCTCCATCCCGTCGGTCGGCTAGACCGCGACAGCGAGGGGCTGATTTTCCTGACCAATGACGGCGATTTCACCCTGCGTCTCACCCACCCGCGTTTTGGCGTCCGCAAGAAATACCGCGCCATCGTCGAGGGCCGGGTGGAGCCAGTGATGCTTCGACGCTTCACCGAGGGCGTCGAGCACGAGGGTGAACGACTACGGGCCGAGCGCGCTCACCTCGTGGACGCGAACAACTCCCACAGCATCGTCGAACTGGAATTGGCTGAGGGCAAGAATCGTGAAGTGCGTCGGTTGTTTGAATCGCAAGGCTTGCTGGTGGAGCGACTCCAGCGCACACAAATCGGCCCCATCCGGCTGGGCGAGCTTCCCGAAGGCCGCTGGCGCGCGCTGACGGCTGCCGAAGTTAAGGCCTTACTGAGCACATCCGCACCGTCTGGCAAAGCCGAGTAGGCGCAACGCCGCCAAATTGTTCGAGGCGAGTTGGAAATTTTACCCCAAGCCAACGGACTCCGTTGCTCTCCTCGATACGAGCAAGTACCTTGTTCTGGATTTAGCAGAGGCGCCCACACTCGATGCCCGTCACCGACCACATTCGCAGCAAGCTCTCGCAAGTGCCTCACCGGCCCGGAGTGTACCTGCACAAAGACCGCTTCGGCACAGTCATCTACGTTGGCAAGGCGCGCGATCTTCGCCGCCGTGTTGCGCAGTATTTCCAAAACTCCCGACGTATGGGTTGGGATTTAAAATTCAACGCACTCGTCGAGGCCATCCACGACTTTGACTGTCACGTCGTCAAGTCCGACGCTGAGGCAGTGCTGCTCGAGGGCAAGCTCATCAAGGAGTTTCACCCGCGGTTCAACGTTTCCTTCCGCGACGACAAACGTTTTCTACTGCTCAAGGTTAACCTCAGCGATCCCATTCCGCGTTTCACTCTTACGCGCCTGAGGCTGGACGACAACGCGCGTTACTTCGGGCCTTTCGCTAATGGCGGCGCGGTGCGGCGCACGCTGAATTTGGTCCGGCACAAATTTAATTTGCGAGGTTGCCGCCCGCTCACGCCGGTAGCTGGCGACTATAAGCATTGCCTGTACGGCCACCTAAAAGTCTGCACTGCGCCTTGTATAGGTAACGTTTCGCACGAGCAATACCTCATGCAGGTGACTGCGGCCTGCGACTTTCTGGACGGCCAGTGCGATGAGATGGCGAGCGACCTCGAAGCACAAATGAGAAAGGCTGCTGCCGCACAGGATTTCGAGCAAGCCGCGCAGCTCCGTGACCTATTGAAGGACTTGCAGCGCACGACGGAAAAGACTGAGAAATTTGAGCGCGTTCCCTACAAGCTTCCAGTGGCTATCAACCCTGAATCCGACTTGCGTGAACTGGCGCGCGTGCTTGGCTTGAAGCAGCCACCCAAACGCATCGAGGGTTTCGACATTTCGAACATCAGCGGCACGTTCGCCGTGGCCTCACTGGTAAGCTTCTGGCAGGGTCGCCCCGACCGTGTGAATTACCGTCGCTTCAAGATCAAGACTGTCACCGGCCAAGATGACTTCGCTTGCATGGCGGAGACCATCCAACGGCGTTATTCCCGGCTGAAGAAAGAAGTGGCCAAGGAAATTGCGAAGGGAGAATTACTTAGGCCGATTATTTCACCCGATGCACCTTTGCCAGATTTGCAAGCCCTCGACGCTGGTGAAGAAGCTCCCGAATCCCGCCCTACCAACGCCTTTGATGCTATATTCCACGACGCCGCGGTGCGTGACGAGCTCACCGCGCCGTGGGTGCCCAAGACGCCCTCCGCTACGCGCCTGCCGGATTTGATTCTTATTGATGGCGGGCGTGGTCAACTTAACGCCGCGTGTGCGGAACTGGCGAAGCTCGGCTTAAATCAAATTCCCATCATTGGTCTCGCCAAGGAGTTTGAGGAGATCTACCGCCCCAGTCAGGCTACGCCCCTGCGCCTCGGCTTAGACCATCCGGCGGTTAAGTTGCTCCAGCGCGTGCGTGACGAATCCCATCGCGTGGCCAATAGCTATAGCGCCCAGCTGCGACTTCGGAAAATTTCCGAGAGTTTGCTCGACGAGTTTCCCGGTATAGGTGATGCGCGGAAGCAAGCTTTACTCAAAAGGTTCGGCTCAATCCACCGCTTACGGCTTGCGACCGTCGAGCAGATCGCTGAGGTCCCAGGCTTCGGCGGCAAAAGTGCGCAAGAACTTAAAGACTTTCTCACCTCGCGCACGGAACGCCCGGCGACGTCTTAACGCTAGGGGCTCACCGCGCTGCCGTGATGTTTTCAGACTTCATCTCAATCGCACTCCAATAACCGAATTCCCAGCTCCACCCATTCGCGGCGTTTTCCAGGCGCAGCGTAACTTTCTGGCCGGCGAGCGGGGTGAGATCCACGGTCACGGGTTGCCAGGCGTTGGAGCTTTTGCGGGCGATGACCTGCTTCTGCAGCGGCTTGCCGTTCGCAAGGACGCGGAGTTCCCAGTCGCCCTTCTCGTGTGAAGCGACGCTGAACTTCAGCGTGGTCCTCTGGCCGGTGGGAATGGTCAACTCTCGTTCGAGGGCGGCGGGTTTCTCGCGGTCGAAGGGATGCGTGAGCAGCACGTTGTGCTTCCCGGCGTAGTCGTGGAGTTTGGCAGGCGTGCCCTCGAAATCCGGGGCGATTACGCGCCATTCCGGGTGCCATAGCGCGACGGATTCCAAATCGAGGCCGGCTTTCTTGCCGGGCGATTTCGCAGCGTCACCCCCGTGCCCGGCGTCGTTCTTCCAACTGAACGGGGCCTTGTCGCCGGGCGGATTCAGGAGGTAGGCGATGAGGCTGCGGAAGTCCGCGTCGGGCATCTGTTCCAAGCCCTCCGGCATCACGCTCAACTCGCTAACCCTCAGTTTCGCGATGTCGCTCTTCGCCACCACGTCCTCCTTGGGGCCGGCGCTTAGAAGGCGCACGCGCACGTCGGTGTTCTCGACCATGCGGCCGCTCACGCTGCGGTCGTCCTTGGTCGTCACCTCCACCATTTCGTAGCCCGCCCCGATGATTTGGTTCGGGTCAATGATGTTCGCCAGCAACGCGTCGAGGCTGCTGCGGCCCACGCCCGTCAGGTCGGGGCCGATGTCCGCGCCCTCGCCGTGGAGCTTGTGGCAGGTGAAACAAACCTTCTTCGCGATCTCGTGGCCGGCCTTCAAGTCCGGCTGGCCGGGCGTCTTCAAAATCATGTCCTTCTTCGCGGCGATGAGCTTGAGCTTGTCGGCATTGGCGTCGCGCACACGTCCGAAGATGGCGGTGGCGCGCTTGGCGAGCATCCCGAAGTCCGCCTCGCTACGCGTGAGCGTGCGGATGGTGGCGGCGGGGATGTCGGAAGCAGAAATGCGCTTCTGCTCTATTTCGCTGAGGAGTTGCGAGGCCCAGTTGTTGCGGGAGGCCAAGGTCTCCGCTGCGGCGCGCCGGGCGGCGGGGCTGAAATTCTTCCACTGGGCGAACAGCGCCTCTGAAGAAGCACCGCCAAGCTGGCCGAGGCCGGCGACAGCTTCGAGCACAAGCGGCTCGGGGTTGCCGGGGGTGATGGCCTTGAGCAACGCGTCGCGGGCTGCGTCGTTCTTGAGTTGGCGGGCGGTTTGCGCGGCCTTGAGGCGCTCTTCGAGCGGGGCCTTCGCATCGTTCACGAGCGCGAGGTTGGACTGCATTGCGCCGGCGTCGCCCCACAGCGCACCCAGTTGGCGGGCGAAGCGCGCGACGTCCTCGCGCGGGCTGGTGAGGAGCAGCTTGAGGACTGCCTCGGTGGGCTTGGCGGGCTTTAGCGCCTTGCCATTTTGGCCGTCCACAAGGCCGTTAAGCGCGAAGGCAAGCAATGGTTCGTTCGTGGGCAGGGTGCCGAGGAACTCTAGCGCAGAGTCGAGCTGCGTGGGGCTTTGCAGGTCGCACACGCGGCGCATCGTCTTGTAAGCCAGCGTGCCGGTCATCGCGGCGGAGCGGATGGAGTTTTGCTTGAGCAGGTTGAAGGCGAACTTAGGGTCGCGCGCGACGAGTGGCTCGGCAGCCATCCAGACGAGGTGGTTTAGCGTAAGGTCGTTTGCTGTCGGGGAGGCGACGATGACGGCGGCGAGTATTTCGGCGATGGCCTGCTCGTTGGCAGGGCTTTGGGTCGGCGTGTTGACGGTGAGCGATCCAGAGGTGAGTTGGCGGCATGCGGTGGCGACGGCAGTGCGAACGATTGCTTCGGAGTCGTTGGCAAGTTTGCGAAGCACCGCAAGGTCGCCCGCGTTGCCGAGTTGGCGTTCGCCAACGAGCCGCGCCGCCCACGCACGGATGGTGGGTTCCTTGTCGGCGGCGGCTTTGGGGAGTTGGTCATCTGCGAGATAGCCGGAGCTGTGCAGCGTCCAGAGCGAGGCGAGGCGGCCTTCGAGGTGGGGAGCTCCTGCCTCCGGCGGGCGGTTCTCGGCGTCACGCCGAGAACTCGTCTCTACTGATTTTTTCTGCGCGTTGGCGGAGGAGCTAGAGGGACGAGAATCCGGCGTGACGCCGGATTCGGCACGCGGGACGCGTGCGCTCCCCTGGGGAAACGCCTGCCGTTGCAGCAGGCCCATCACCTTGTCGTCGCGACGGTCGTTGAGGACTCGCTGCGCCATCTTGCGCTGCCAGACATTCGGATGCGCGAGGCGCTCGACGAGTTGCGCGGACGTGAGTTTGCTGAAATCCATGTTCACTTGGGGGCGCGACGAGACGGGTTTGCCTTTCTCGTTGCCGGTCCAGACCACTCGCCAGATGCGGCCGTGCTCGCGGTCCACCCCCTCGGGGTCGGCGCGGGCGTTTTGGTAGCAGGGATATTTGTCATACCAGTCCATCACCCACAGCGCGCCGTCGGGGCCGACTTGCTGGCTCACGGGCATGAACCAACCATCGTTGGCGCGGACCAAGTCCTGCTTTGCAGAGCTTATGAATGTGCTGCCATGGGGCGTGAGCACGTCCTGATGCACCGCGTTGTCGTGGAGGTTGCCGCAGAAGATGGTGCCGTAATGCTCCGCTGGCCATTGGTCGCCGAGATAGACCTGAATGCCCGCGTAGGCCGCCATCTTGTGGCGATGGTCCACGATGCTCGGCAGGAGTTGGTAGGCGTAGGGGAATTGCGGCTGGCCACCCTGCCTTTCGTAGATGCCGCCGGGAGCCATGTGGAACATGTGGTCAATCACGCACGCGCTCAGGAAGGCGTTGCCCGCACGGTCGAAGTCCACGCCCCACGGATTGCTCGTGCCATCGGCGAAGACCTCGAATTTTTTAGTTTGGAAGTTGTAGCGCGCGACGGCGGCGTCCATGCGCACGGCGGGTTCCCCGGGGCGGTCGGGGCTGGTCACGTTCGCGCGCGTGAAGACGCCGTGGGTCATGTAGAGCTGGCCGTCGGGGCCCCAGGTAAAGCCGTTGAGGAGCTCGTGGCGGTCCTCGAGGCCGAAGCCGGTCAGCAGGACGGTTTGCTTGTTTGCCTTCTGAAACGCGCTGATGCCCGCGCCGACGGGAGCGTTCGTGTCTTGCAAGAGGAGCAGGTGCGGCGCTTGTCCAAGGAGCACGCCGCCGTGGCCGAGCAGAATGCCCGTCGCGAGCGAGAAGCCGTCGGCGAAGACTGTGACCTTATCCGCCCGGCCGTCGGCGTCGGTGTCCTCGAGAATCTTGATACGATCGCGGCCGCGTTCACCGGACTTTGCGCCGAGCGGATACTCGTAAAGCTCCACCACCCATAGCCGCCCGCGTTCATCCCACGTCATGGCTACGGGATTCACGACCTCTGGTTCGCTGGCGAAGAGGCGGATTTCAAAACCCGGCGGCAGGGTGAACTTTTTCTGCGCTTCTTCCGGCGAGAGCGCCGGCGTGGTGGCGGGGGCATGCTGGCCGGTCATTTGTTTGCCCGGCGGGGCGTTTTTGTAGGTGGGGAAGCCAAGGTTTTTTTGCGGCACCTTGTAATCAGCAGCGGAAAGCGCGGCAGTGAAGACCAGCGAAGTCGCGACAGCCAGCGCGGCGGAACGAAGCGGAGTCATAGTGGGCACACGGTAGGAAACCGGCGGCGCGGCGAAAAGCCCCAAACGGCAAGAACGCCGCGCTAGCGGTAGAATTGGCCTTTCGGGCGGCCAATCAGTTCGCTGACGGAAGCTACTTCAACTCCTTGATGTAGAGGTTGCGGAACTGCATGAGGCTGGAGGCAGAGTTGAGTTCTCCGGTCTTCGGGTTGCGGCCGCCGTGGTGTTGGAGGGCGAGTTTACCTTTCTCCGGCACGCCGGGGAGTTGGGCGTTCTCGATGACGGTCTTGCCATTAAGCACGACCGTGAGGCGGTCACCTTTCATCGTAATCTCGAAGGTATTCCATTCGCCCACGGGTTTGTCGGCATTGAGCTTGGGCGTCACCCCGGCGCGGACGGCGGCGGGCATGGTCTTGTCCATGCGGTAGCCATAGACCTCACCGGAGCCGACGGGCCAGCACCAGATGTTGATCTGCGATTTGCCTGCGCCGCGCAGGTAGATGCCCGAGTCGGCGTTGGGGCGCGGGGTGAGGATTTCCTTACCGTCGGGGCCGAGGCGATGCGAGCCATCAGGCAGCACGTCAGGCATCGGATAAAGACCCGTGGTGCGCTTGATGCGCCAGTCCATGCGTAGGGTGAAGTCCCCGTATTCCTTCGCGGTCCACAGGTTCTTATCGCCCTTCGCCTCGCTCTCGGCGTCGTAGTCAATGACGCCATCGAGGACTTTCCAATGACCGTTGTCGCCCTCGGGCAGCGTCCAGCCAGCGAAGTCCTTACCGTTGAATAGGACGGTGAACCCAGCGGGCGCGGCGGCTTGGGCGGCTATGCTGAGGATCAGGGCAACGGCGAATGAGGCAGCGGTAATGGCTTTCATAGCGTCAGGATGACTGCAAGCGCGATGGTGTGGAATCGAAAAATTGGGTCGGTGGAGTGGTGAATTTGTCACCGGGCGAGCTTGTCGGAAGAAGCGTAGGCCGCTAATTTACCGACGTTATGAACGCTTTGCCGCTCGACCCTCAAAATACACGTCGCGATTTTCTCCAAAAACTCGCCGCCGCAACTGCGACTACGATGACCATGGGCGCTCCGCGCCTGCTGGCAAATGAGAACGTCGTTCACCCCAAGGCCACAGCGGATGCGTGCATTTTGATATGGATGGGTGGCGGCATGGCCGCGCCAGACACGTTCGATCCGAAGCGCTACCAGCCGTTCGAGAAGGGCGTGCCGGTGAAGAACATCCTCAGCACCTTCCCGGCGATTCCCACGGCGGTGGACGGCGTGAAAATTTGCCAAGGGCTGGAGCAAATCGCTTCAGTGATGGATCGCGCCACGCTCATCCGCAGCGCCACTCAACCGGACCTCGGGCACATTCTCCATTCGCGGCATCAGTATCACTGGCACACCGGCTACGTGCCTCCGCAGACCGTCGCGGCTCCGCATCTCGGCGCCTGGATGTCCAAGGTGCTCGGCCCACGCAATCCAGTGATGCCCGCCTTCATTAATGTGGGTCAGCGACTCGAAGGCGTTGGTGAGCAGGAGGAGTTGAAGGCTTTCACCACCGCCGGTTTCTTCGGCAACGAATTTGGACCGATGAACCTGCCGTATCCCGACGATGCCGCGCAGTCCGTGCGTCCGCCCAAGGGCATGGAGCCGGGCCGCTTCGACAACCGCTACAGCTTCTACCGCAAGCTGGTGGACAAGAACCCGCACCGCGAGTTCATGAGTGACTTCCAGCAGGAGTCCATGCTGCGTTCGCTGGACAATGCGCATCGCCTGCTCAGCTCGAAAGAGCGGGCCGCCTTCGACCTTGCGCTTGAGCCCAAGGAAAGTTACGCGAAATACAACACCGGCCGCTTTGGCCAAGGTTGCTTGCTCGCCCGCCGCCTTGTTGAAAACGGTGCTCGGTTCGTCGAGGTCACGACCGAATACGTGCCCTTCCTCCACTGGGACACTCATAAGGATGGCCACGAAACCGTCGCGGGCATGCACAAGATTATGGATGCCCCCATCGCGCAGCTCATCCGGGACTTGGAGCAGCGCGGTTTGCTCAACCGCACGCTCGTCGTCATCGCCAGCGAGTTTAGCCGCGACGCCATGATCGAGGGCATCCCCGGCTCGAACGCGAAAGACCAGGCCACCGCGCCCAGCGAGACGTTGCAGGAGATGAAGCACTACGGCCTACACCGGCATTTCACCGGCGGCACGAGCGTGGTGCTGTTCGGCGGCGGCGTGAAGAAGGGCTTCGTCTATGGCCAGACGGCGGACGAGCGCCCGCTGATCGCCATCAAGAATCCCGTCTCCGTGATGGACCTGCACGCGACGATCTTCACCGCGATGGGCATCAGCCCGAAGACCGCCTACGACATCGAGGGCCGGCCCTTCTACGCCACCGAGGACGGGAAGGGCAGGGCGGTGCGGGAAATTTTCGCGTA